>CANQYO010000008.1 GCA_947628095.1 uncultured Bacilli bacterium
AATACTGTTAATAACATTACTACTATTGTTACTATTATTCCTATTTTTCTTTTATCTTTCATATTGTCCTCCTTTTTTAATCACTAAAAAAACGTATAAAAACTTAGCATATAAATTGCTAATTTTTTATACGATTATTCTAGATTTTTACAATATGAAAAGATTAGGAATTTACCTCCTAAAGTACCCCCCCCCAGGTTGAGTTACACTTAACTTTTATTTCTAATTTTTCAAGGTATTTATTCATTTTATCTTACCTCCTTGTCCCTATTTTCTAATTTAATATTACTACAAATTTTTATTCTTTTCAAGTCCCTTTTTTCTGATTAATTGAGAAAAAACACATGAACAAACTTATTATATTTTATTCATGTGTCGAATTTAATCAATTTTTAAAGTTTTACAAAAAAGAAGTGAAAAATCACTTCTTATTCTTTATGTACTATATTATTCATATTTTTAACAATTGAATTTTCAGGTAATACTCCTCTTACCATTGTTAAAGGGTAAACTGTTGTATTTGGCATAACTATTGTTCCAGGATTTAAAACACTATTACAACCAATCTCGGCATAATCACCTAAAAAGGCTCCTACTTTTTTCATATTAGTAGGTATTCTTTCATGACCATTTTTTATAACAACTAAACTTTTATCACCTTTAACATTTGAAGTAATGCTTCCCGCTCCCATATGAGCATGATTACCTAAAATTGAATCTCCAACATAATTAAAATGTGGAACTTCAACATCATCATACAAAATAGCATTTTTTACTTCCGTTGAATTACCAACAACAGTATTTTTACCAACAATAACATTTCCTCTTAAAAAGGCATTAGGTCTAATACTAGCATTAGAGTCTATAATAGCAGGTCCAATAATTGTTGCTTCACTTGAAATTATAGCACTATTAGCTACATATACTCCTTCACTAATTTCTTTGTATTCCTCACCTAGATTTTTACTAAGTTCTAAAACAATATCTTTAATATGTGGTAATACTTCAAATGGATATTTATATTCTTTTATATATTTATCAGCAATACTATTTCCTATTTTATATAACTCTTTCGTTTCCATTATTTATTCTCACTTTCATAAATTTTAAATGTTTTTTCTAAAGTTTGAAAAGGCAAAATTGCACATTTTTTACGATTAGGTTGTTTAGATATATCTTGATAAACATTAAATTCTCCTAATTTAGAAGAATCATAATTTTCTTCATTAAGCATTTTATAATATTCATTCATTAAAGTTCTGGCTTCTTCAGGAGTTTTTCCAATTATATTTTTTAACATAATAGAAGTTGCACTTGTAGTAATAGCACATGCTTCTCCATCAAAATAGGCATCCTCAATTATTCCATCTTTTAATTTTACATATAAGTCTATATTATCAATACAAGATTCATTATGTGTATTTGCTTTAATAAAATCATCTTCATTCATTGACTTTTTATGAAAAGGATTTCGACAATTATCTATTATTAATTCTCTTTTAAAATTATTATCCATAAACAATCATTCCTTTTATATTACATATCTTATTTTCTTAATTATAACCTAAATTATAAAATTACATCAAATATTTTTTTATTATCTTTTAAAACTTCAATTAATTTATCAAGTTCTTCTTTAGTATTATACAAATATAAACTAACTCGACAAGTATTTTTTACTCCAATTTCTTCTTTAACCATTTTAGTACAATGATTACCTGCTCGAACACATATATGATAATGATTTAAAAATCTCGAAGTATCTTCAGCAAATATATCATTTATATTAAAAACTACAATACCAGATTTACTAAATTCATTATAAACTGTTATATTAGGAATTTCTTTCAAACCTTTTATTAAATAAGCTCTTAATTCTTGTTCATACTCATGAATTTTGGTAATTCCGATTTTTTCTAAATATAAAATAGCACTTCGAAGTCCTAAAACCCCTTCAATATTACTAGTACCAGCTTCAAGTCTTAAAGGAAGCTCTTTATATTCTATTTCTTTAGTACTCTCAAAACGACTATTCATACCTCCACCATACAAAAGAGGTTTAAATAACTCTAAGTATTTTAGCTTAGCATATAAAACTCCTATTCCCGTTGGACCTAACATTTTATGACCAGAAAAAGCTAAAAAATCTATATCATCATCTATAACATCAGTCTTCATATGAGGTACACTTTGAGCACCATCAATACAAACTAAAATATTATTTTGATGAGCATAATTAGAAATTTCTTTAATTGGTCTAATATCTCCAATTACATTTGTAACATAGGCAAGAGAAATAACTTTAGTTCTTGGTGTCACTACTTTTTTTATATTATCTAAAGTAACTTCGTGATTTTCATTTAATGGAATAAATTTAACTTTAATTCCAATTTCTTTTTCAAGTTCAAACCAAGGTAAAACATTACTTGCATGTTCTGCCTTAGTAATTAATACTTCATCATCTTTTTGTAAATAATATCTCATAAATGAAAATACGATTATATTTAAACTATCTGTAGTTCCTTTAGTAAAAATAATTTCTTTAGAACTTTTTGCATTTATAAACTTTCTAACAACTTCTCTAGTATCTTCATATAATTCGTCTACTTTTAAACTAATATCATAATCACCACGATGTGAATTAGCAGTATATTTAGTATAATATTCTAGAATTGCATCAATTACACATTTAGGTTTAAAAGTTGTTGCACCATTATCAAGATAAATTAAATTTGGATTATTTTTATACATCAAAAAATCTTCCCTATTCATGTTTAACACCTCCTTTTTAAATAATTATTGAATTTACTAAATCAGAAAATTCTTTTTCTAAATCTCTAAGCTCCATTTTACCAAATAAAATAGATGTCAATAAAATTCTTTTGGCTTCTTTATTATCTATACCTCTTGAATTTAAATATCTAATTAATTCTAAATCAAAATTTCCAACAAAAGCTGAATGATTAGCTACTACTGAATTACTATCAACTATTAAATTAGGAATAATTTTACTATTTCCATCTTCAATATTTATAATTTGACTGTTTTCTTCTAGTAAAATATCTTCTAAATCTTTTGCTATTTTTCCATTAACGGTAAAATATAATTTATTATTTGAAACGTTAATTCCATTCATAAAGAATTTACAATTACTATTTGAACCTAATACATTAATATTTACTACATTATCAGAATCAATTTGAGAAATAATACTGAAAACTCCATTTAAATTACTATTTTTAGCTATATTATTTTCATTCAATATACTAGCATTAACACCTAATCCTTGAATATCTAAACTAGCAAAATCTTTTAAATCTATATTCAAAGTAACATGACTATCTTTAATAAGTAATGTTATTTTACTATGAATATTCTTAGTAACTTCAATAAAAAGATTCGTATCTTTTTTTATTTCTAGAAAATAATTTTCATTCGAATTAATATGTAATTTATAATTGCTAGTTTCTATACATATTTTATTCACAAATTTTATCTCCTTTTATATCAAATGACTGATTATAACCATATTTTTCAATTAATTTAGCTAAACTAAAATCACCACTTACTGATATATGTCCTTCTTTTACCATATGAACATATTTAGGTTTTATATAATCAAGTATTCTTGTATAATGAGTAATAATTAAAACACTAGTTTCTTTATTTTCTTTTAAATATTTATTTAAAGCATCTGTTACAGTTTTTAAACTATCAACATCAAGTCCTGAATCAAGTTCATCTAAAATTATAAATTTAGGCTTTAATAAAAGTAACCAAAGAATTTCATTCTTTTTACGTTCTCCTCCTGAAAAACCAACATTAAAATCACGATGTAACATATTTTTATTCATTTCAAGTTCATGAGCAATACCTTCTACATTAGTAATAAATTCATATAAATTTTTAGGCGTTTTAGAACAAGAATCATAACTAGATTTTAAAACTTCACTGCTTTTTACACCTTCAATA
Organism: uncultured Bacilli bacterium; assembly: GCA_947628095.1. GTDB lineage: Bacteria > Bacillota_I > Bacilli_A > RF39 > UBA660 > RUG591. The sequence goes on from CANQYO010000008.1 coordinate 3,973, forward strand.
CTAATAGGATTTTGATAAACTAAAAAAATACCCATTCTACTACGTTCTGTAATTGTTACATCTTTAATAGATTTATTATCTACTTTTATATCACCAGCTACTATTTTATAATCAGGGTACCCCATAATAACTTTTGATAAGGTTGATTTACCTATACCATTAGGTCCCATAATAGCATGAATTTCTCCAGGTTTAATTTTTAAATTAAAATTTTTTAATATTTCTTTATCGTCTATTTTAACACTTAAATTTTCAAGTTCTAAATTCATAACATCCTCCTTTAAAAAGGCATTTTAAAATTTCCAGACATAACACTCTTCATCATTTTTTTATAGTTTTCAAATTGTTCTAATAATCTATTAACTTCCATGACACTTGCTCCTGAACCTTTAGCAATTCTTGTTTTCCTACTAGCTTTAATTATACTAGGATTTTTTCTCTCTTCATTTGTCATTGATAAAATAATTGCTTCAATTTTAGAAATTTGTTTAGAATCAATTTGAACTTTATTAAGTCCCATTTTACTAGCTCCAGGTATCAACTTAATTAAATTTTCAAGCGGTCCCATTTTACGAACTTGTTTCATTTGACTTAAAAAATCATTTAAATCATATTTCCCTTTTTGAAGTTTTTTTATTGAATTCTCTGCTTCTTCTTCGTCTATTACTTCACTTGCCTTTTCAACCAAAGAAACAATATCTCCCATTCCAAGAATACGTCCAGCCATACGTTTAGGGTCAAATTCTTCAAGTCCATCCATTTTTTCACTTGTTCCCATAAATTTAATTGGAACATTTGTTAAATGACGTACTGATAAAGCTACACCACCTCTTGTGTCTCCATCAAGTTTTGTTAAAACAACACCTGTTAAGTTAATAGCATCATTGAAACCGGTTATAACATTTATAGCATCTTGTCCCATCATAGCATCAATTACTAACATTATTTCTTGAGGATTAACTTTATCTTTAATCTCGACTAATTCATTCATTAAGGTATCATCGATATGAAGACGTCCAGCTGTATCAATAAGAACATAATCATAACTATTTTCTTTAGCATAATTTATAGCTTCTTCACTTGTTTTAACTGGATTATTTAGGCCTTTTTCAAAAACTTCTATATCTAATTCTTTACCAATTTGTTTTAATTGGTCAATTGCAGCTGGTCTATATACATCACAAGCAACTAATAATGGCTTTTTATGATATTTTTTTCGTAATAAATTTGCAAGTTTGCCAATCGTTGTTGTTTTACCACTACCTTGTAAACCGACTAACATTAAAACGGCAGGATTTCCATTAGTATTTAAATCACTACTTTCACCACCTAAAAGTTCCGTTAATTCATCATTTACAATTTTAACAAAAACTTCTCCTGGTTTTAAACTTTTTTGAACTTCTTGACCAAGTGCTTTTTCACGAACTTTATTAGTAAATTCTTTTACAACTTTATAGTTAACATCAGCTTCTAATAAGGCAATTCGAACTTCTTTAACCATTTCACTTATGTTTTCTTCGGTAATTTTTCCATAACCTCTTGCTTTGTGAATAACATTTTGTAATCTTTCTCCTAAATTTTCAAACATGGCCGCCTCCTTGTAAACATTATTATTATAGCATCTTTTAAGGAAAATGCCTAATAAAATTAAAAGAAAAAGCTATTAAATTAAATTCAATAGCTAATTTTTCTTAAATATCTTAAAATATTATTTTCTATTCAACTCTTAAAGCTTCAACTGGGTCTTTTTTACTTGCAACTCGAGATGGAATAAGTCCAGCAATAAGGGTTAAAATCATACTAATAATAATTAAAATAATAGCTCCTAAAATAGGTAAACTTGAAATACCACTTATACCAGTTATTTCTTTAATAATTATATTAATTGGAATATTTAAAAGAACTGTAACAATGATACCCATTAAACCAGCTGAAAAACCAACAATGATTGTTTCAGCATTAAATACTCTAGAAACATCTTTTTTACTTGCACCAATAGCTCTTAAAATACCAATTTCTTTTGTTCTTTCAATAACTGAAATATAAGTAATTATTCCAATCATTATACTAGATACAACTAAAGAAATTGTAACAAATGCTATCAAAACATAACTTATAGTATTAACAATTGAAGAAACACTACCTATCATTGTTCCTACAATATCAGTATATCTAATAACATTTTCTTCTTTATTATTATCAGTTTGTTTTTTGTTATAAGAATCAATAATGTCAATTATTTCTTCCTTAGAATCAAAATCTTTAGCATAAAAAGATATACTACTTGGAGATTCAAAATCATAAACATTTAAAAGTTCTAAGTTTTTTTCATATGAACTCATAGCATCAAAACTAGTTCCTGTAAAAATATTTATATTAGGATTAGCTTTTTGTTCTTTTACAATCTCGCTTTCATTAATCATATTAACCATTTTGGTAATTAAGCTTGATTTATAACCAACACTTCCATTAATTGATGCTCCAGTTGATTCTTCATTACTACGAATAATTCCTACAATTTTTAAAGGTATACCATTTTTAACAACTTCTTTTATACTACTTTCAGTTTGCTTTGGTAACCAAAGATTTCCAGTTTTTTCATATAAGTCAGTTGGAAGAACTAATTTATATTCAATATTTAATAAATCATCATAAGTATAAGTACTTTCTTTAGTTTCAAATTCAGAACCACTCATAACTTTTTTATATATTTCAGCAAGTTCTCCTTGGTCTTTAATTCCTAAAGCATATAAAATGTAATCACTTATTTCATTATTTTCATTAACAATTAAAACCAATTCATTTTCGTTTTTAGGCCAAGAACCAGCTAATAAATCATATTGACTTTGAAGTAAATCATCATTATCAATCATTTCTGAAAATACTTGATAACTGTTACTTGACATCATACTCATTTGATTAGCATCCATTCCACCTAAAAAGTCATTAAATATTTCGGTAGGATTTATTTTTATTACTTTATCATTTTCTTCTTTATAAATATTTAGCATAACATTATATTTATATTGAATACTTAAAGTTAAATCTTTAAATCTTTTTTCATCATCAATATAAGTCTTGAACTCTTTTAAATTATTTGTTTTAATACCTTTAGTCATAGTACTTAACATATCAGATAAAATATCATTTGAATAAACTTTATTTTCTTCATGCTTTTCTTCAGAAGTTGATAAACCCATAAATGAGGTCATAAGTTCATTCATATCCATTGTATTTTTTTCAACAACTAATGGATAACTTGAAAGAGCATCTTCTTCAACCCGATTGATATAATTATTAACTCCACTTGATAAAGATAAAATCAAAGCTATTCCAATTATTCCAATAGAACCTGCAAAACTTGTTAAAATTGTACGTCCTTTTTTAGTTAATAAATTATTAAAACTTAAAGATAAAGCTGTCAAGAAATTCATAGATATTTTAGAATTTTTTAAAGTATCATTTTCATTTTCAGCAATATTATATGGATTTGAATCACTTATAATTTCACCATCTAATAATTTTACAACACGATTAGAATAAAGATTAGCTAAATCTTCATTATGCGTTACCATAATTATTAATTTATCTTTAGATATTTTTTTCAATAAATCCATTATTTGAACACTAGTTTTAGAATCAAGTGCTCCAGTTGGTTCGTCAGCTAAAATAATATCTGGATTATTAACTAAAGCACGAGCAATAGCAACTCTTTGCATTTGTCCACCTGATAATTGATTTGGACGTTTGTAGATTTGGTCTTTTAATCCCACACTTTCAAGTGCTTCAATTGCTCTTTTTTTTCTTTCTTTAGCATTTACACCTGATAAAGTTAAAGCAAGTTCAACATTAGCTAAAACACTTTGATGAGATATTAAATTATAACTTTGAAATACAAAACCAATTTGATGATTTCTATAACTGTCCCAATCACTATCTTTAAATTTCTTAGTCGATTTAGAATTAATTATTAAATCGCCTTCAGTATAATCGTCTAAGCCACCAATAATGTTTAAAAGTGTTGTTTTACCACATCCAGAAGGACCTAAAATTGAAACAAATTCAGACTTACGAAAATCAATAGAAATACCTTTTAAAGCTTCTACTTTATCTTTTTCATTTAGATTATATGTTTTCTTGATATTTTTTAATTTTAGCATACTTACTCCTTTCACTACACAAGTGATTTAATTATATGATACTTATTAAACTTATGCAATAAAATTCACAAAAAATACATAAAAAAAGTTAGAAATTTAATTCTAACTATAATTGACACATCTTGCAGATGAACGTTTGTTATTTTTATCATAAGCTAAAACACAAGCTCTTTTATATGATTTATCATAAACTACATTTAAAGTCTTAGAAGCCGTAAGTGGATAACCAGAAACTGCATACATTCCAACTTTAGTTGTACTAGTAGGAGTATCAAAGTTAGTACAAGTACCAGATGTAGTTTTCATTAAACAATATTTAAATCCTTTAATTCCAACTCCTCCAATATTGGAAGCAGAAGCTGTTAATACTAAATTACTACCATTTATTTTAGCTGATAACCCTGTCATATAAACATTAGCTGAACTTGAACTACTACTGGTTGTTGTTCTTTTTACAATTGCATAATAAGTTTTGTTAATTGCTATAAGACTTCCTGTAATATAACCATTAATTGTTATTTTATAATAACCATTACCATTATTAAGAGATATTTGAGTACCTTTTTTTATTTGACCATCTCCACCATTAACACGTGAAGAAATACTACTTTCAGTTGTACCATAATAAACTTTATAAAGTAATCTACCATTTGCTGTATCAATACAATTATTAATTTCATCAACTGTAATAATTGGAGTTGTTGAAGCTGTAAAGGCCGTTGCATTTCCAAAACTAATAGAAGAAACTACAGCTTTTGGACTTTGACTTTTTCCATTATGAGAAATTGTTACCATTGATTGAGAATCACAAGCTTTGCTAGAAGAAGTATCAGTAGAGCTTGAACTACTAGAACTACTACTTGATGAGCTACTACCAGAGGAGCTACTTGAACCACTACTAGAACCGGTACTACCTGATGGTTGACTTGTTGAACCAGAACTACCACTAGATTGTTGTCCAAGAACTGTTACATTAATTGCTGAAGTTTTATTTCCATCTTCAGTTTTTACAGTAACCACTGCATTTCCAGCACTTAAAGCTGCCATAACTCCATTAGAATCAACATAAACAATTCTTGAATCTGAAGTTGTAAACGTTACATTTTTGTTAGTTGCATTACTTGGTGAAATTGTATAACTTAATTTAGTTGTACCACCTTGATTCATATTAAGTGATGTTCCATTATTTATTTGAACACTTTGAACAGCAACTTTATTTGAATTTACATTAACTTCAATTTGAGCAGTAATTCCATTAGAAGTTGTAGCAACAATAGTTGCTTTTCCGGCACTTACTCCTGTTACAGTACCACTTGAATCAACACGAGCAATATTTGAATTAGTTGAAGCCCAAGTTACATTTTTATTAGTTGCATTACTTGGTAATACTTCATAATTAATTTTAGCACTAGTTCCAACAGATATACCATTTGTTAACCCCATAATATTTATAGCTACTGGATTAATTACTGTAGAACCACCTGTTTCTATAACTCTAACTGAAACACTATCACTTAATTTTCCATCTTCTGATTTAACCCTAACTGTTGTAAATCCTGTACTAACCGCTGTTACATAACCATCATCTGATACTAGAGCAACATTCGAATTTTCACTTTCAAATATCAATTTAGGCATTTCAGCATTTTCAGGAGTAACTTTAATTTGTAATAAAACTTTTTGATTTTTAGGAATAGCTATATTTTCTTGTTCAATATCAATAGCTGTAGCTGCTGTTTGACTTTTAGAAACTGTTACAGCACACTTTGTAGAATATGCTTTTTTACCTTCTAAATAAACTGCTACAACATTAGTTGTTCCTTCACTTATTCCAGTTACTACACCATCATCAGAAACTGCTGCTATCTTTGTATCCTCAGACCACCAAGTAATAACAGGATTTTTACTTTTAGAATTAATAACATCAACAAATAATTCAAAATTTTCATTAACTTTAATAGAAATATTAGGTCTACTAATTGCAAGAGATGGTACCAAAGAATTATTATTTGTAGAACTATTATCATTAGTTTTACCTCTAGAGCAACTTTTAGCAAGAACGATTACTAAAATTACAAATATTACAAAGGCAATGACAAAAAAAGCAATTTTTTTAATTTTTTCTTTATCAAAATTATTATTATTATCACTATCATCATAATAACTATCGTTAGTCTCTTCTTCATCAGTATAATCAGTATACATAGGCTCCCCTCACTTCTGCCTTTATTTTATCATATAATAAAAACTTTTTCAATACTTTAGAATGTTAATATTTTTCCTTATTTTTCAAGTAAAACATATATTAAATTCAAAAAAATTTTATTAAAAAAATTAAAAACTTTCAATATTTTCCATCAACTTATTCACATCAACTTATTCATATATTTACAAAATATTTTTTCTTTGATATAATTAGTATGTATTTGAGATTATCTCATATATTAAAAAAGGACACTTTCTAGTCTAGCTAGATGTGCTCCAAAATATTTTTTCTTGAAGCGCTCTAACAAACGTTAGAGCGTGTTTTTATTTTAACAAAAGTATGCAAATAAGCATAACTTCTAAAATAAAATGAAGTATTACTATAATTTGTAAAAAATTAATTCTACTCTTCATAGCAACCACCTCCTAACTCTAGTACCCTAGAATGAGGAGCACACACTAACGTGTCTAGAAAACATCCTAATTAATATAATAGCATAATTTAATTTTCTAAAGCTTTTTATTTACATAATGTTTACAATTTGGATTTTACATTATTTGACAAAGCTAAATATTGAGAAAAAAATTTTTTAAATTCTAAAAATTCCCTTGATTTTTTAAGCAAAATTTAATTTTTCTTATTTTTCAAATAAATCAAAAATTAAGTCTAAAAAAAACTTTTTATTTTTTAGAAACAAAAAGCTTTTCAATATTTATATTTGGAATTAACATTTTTACATCTTTTTTCAATTTAATTTCATATTTATTCTTTTTATCATTAAATTCTTCTCCATCAATGCACCAAGACCTATCTTTATTCATAAATTCTATTTGCATTTCATGAGCTTTATACAATTCAATTCCTGAAACATAAGAAATATCACTTGTTTTTAAAGTATAAATTGCTTTTAAAATATCTCTTTTTTTACTTAAACTACAAAGCATAACTTCAAATTTAGAATCATCTAATTTTACATCATTATAAAAATTATCAATTCCAGCTATTCGATTAGCATTTGAAATCAATACAAAAGTATATTTTCCATAATGCTTAACTCCATCGATTGTATAAGCAATTTTATATTTTGGAGTATGAGTAACTACTCTTTTTAAAATTTCAATTATATAAGCAAAATAACCTAATCTTTTCTTTAATTCTTGAGGAGTTTGATATGGAACATCCATGAATTTTCCAAAAGAAGCAACATAAGTAAATGCACGATTATTAATAAATCCAATATCTACACCTTTAATACTTCCTTCTAATATTAATCTTAAATTGTTAAGTAAATTATTAGAAAAACCATACATATGACCAATATCATTGGTAGTTCCAACTGGTAAATGTGCTAAAACTAAAGGCTTTTTTCGTTTTAAATTACCATTCATTACCTCAAAAAAAGTTCCGTCCCCTCCAGCTGAGATAACTAAATCTGTATCATCATCAAGTTTTGTAATTATTTCTTCAGCATGACGTCTATATAAAGTTAAAACAATTCGTGATTCATAATCATATTCAGCTAATATTTCTTCCATTTTTAGTAAATTTCTAGAATCAAATCCTCTTCCACTATGAGGATTAATAATAACCGTACATTTTTTCATAATTCACCTCACCATTTATTTTCTATATCATTAGGTACTTTATCATTTTTAATAGCTTTAATAATTTTATTTTTTTTATCTTCCGATATTTCACGTCCTGTCATAATCGAAAGTTCATCAATTACTTCTGTCAAAACATTTTCATCTTTGAAATTACTACTTTTTAATTTTTCAGCTAAAGATAATATTGTATCTTTTTTAATATTAGTCTTTTTTTCAACTTTTTTAAAAACATTATCGTTCATAAATCCTCCCTTATATTATATGAGAGAATTTTTTCCTTATCTAAATTTTCTATTATATTTTTCGATTTTTTTATTTAATTTTTCATGTTTTAAAGCAAACTTTTCATTCTGTTTTAAAAATTTTTCTCGTTCTATTCCACCTTCTTGATATCTTTTATCAAGGTTTTTAATTGCTTTTATTAAACCTTCTTTTTCTTTTACAAGATAGTTTCCTTCTTTGTTTAAATAATTTTTTTTAATTATCATTTTTGACTCCTATTTTTAAATTTTAAAATAATTGGAGTTCCTGTTAATTCAATATTTTCTCTTAATTTATTTTCTAAATATCTATAATATGAAAAATGTACAAGATTTTTATTATTAACATAAAAAACAAATTTAGGAGGTTTAACATCTTCACAAGCAACGTAATAAATTTTTAAACGACGACCTTTATATGAAGGTGGATTATTTAAATTATAAGCTTCTGAAATTATTTCATTTAATACACTAGTTGATATATGTCTTAAAGTATTCTCGTAAACTCTTAAAATCTCTGGCATAAGTAAATGAATTCTTTTCTTCAAAAGAGCTGATAGAAAAACAATAGGTGCAAATGGTAAAAATTGAAATTCGGCTCTAATCAATTTTGTAAATTCTTTTTTTAGAGATTCACTATAATCATCAAATTTGTTAACAACAATAATAATTGCTTTCCCTTTTTCAAGAGCCATAGCTGCTATATGCTTATCATATTCAATAATACCAACTTTATAATCAATAACTAGTAAGCAAACATCACTTCTATCAATTGCTTTTAAACTACGAAGTAAGCTATATTTTTCAATATTTTCATAAATTTTTCCACGTTTTCTAATACCAGCAGTATCAATTACTACATATTCTTTATTATCATATTTAAATACTGTATCTACTGCATCTCTAGTCGTGCCAGCAACATCAGAAACAATTAATTTATCACTTCCAATAATTGCATTAACTAAGCTACTTTTTCCAACATTAGGTCTTCCAATAACCGAAAATTTTATACGACTATCACTTTCTTCTTTTTCATATTTAGGAAAATCTCTAACAATTAAATCTAACAATTCAGAAATTCCAATACTATGTTCGGCACTAATTTCAACAAATTCTTGAAAACCAAGTTCATAATAATCAAATTTATGAATTTCACTTTCTTTATTATCTATTTTATTGAAAACAATAATTACTCTTTTACCACTTTTATGTAACATATTTGCTAAATATCTATCATTAGCACTAATACTTTCTTTAGTATCAACAAGAAATAAAATTACATCAGCTTCATCTATTGCAATATTAACTTGAATTTCAATTACCCGATTGAAATTATCATCACTTATATCAATACCACCAGTATCAATTAAATTAAATTTATAATCTAAATAATCAACTTCGGTATAAATTCTATCTCTAGTAACCCCTGGAGTATCTTCAATAATTGAAATTTTTTCATGTGCTAATTTATTAAATAACGTACTTTTTCCAACATTAGGTTTTCCAACTAAAGCAACTGTTTTTAAACTCATAAAAAAACCTCCTTAATACGACAACAAGATTATAACAAAAAATTATTTTTTTTCAACTATTTTTCTTGATTTTTATATATTAATTCTAATTATATATAATAAAAATAGTTAATAGTCATATTTACTAAATTGAAGTAATTTGCTATAATTTGGTTGGTGAAGTATATGGTACAAATTTTATTTTGCGACACCCCTGGAGTTTTAAGAATAATTTATTTAATAAAAATGGTTTTAAATATTGTTAGATTTGTTTTACCAATTATTCTTATTCTAATGGTAAGCATAGATATTTATAAAAATATATTAAATGGTTATGGTGAAAATAAAGAAATAACAATAAAGAAAACAATGGATAGAGTTCTTGCTTGTATATTAGTTTTTTGTGTTCCAACGATTGTTAATTTAATTTTAGCTATTTTAGGTCAAGTAGATATTGAGGCTTCTAATTATGCTAATCTCTTTGCAACTTGTTATAATGAAGTATCAACTGAACTTATCAGTGCTATTGAAATGGAAAGCAAACAAAAATTAAGTGAGGAAGAAGAAGCAGAAAGAAAGAAAAATGCGGCTTTAGTTAGTAGTTTTAGAGCTAAAATGCAAGCTACAGCTGAAGCAAATGCTAAAAGATTTAGTAGTTCTGAAGGTTGGAGCAGTAATTTAACAGATTTAAATAAACAAAATGGTGTATATGTCGAGAATGGTGTTTTCTATAAACCAAAGGGAACATCTGGTAAGAATTGCCCTCCTTCAAGGAAAGCTACTCAATATGGTTATAATAATGATTATGGTTACAATAATCACTTTTATGATATGCTAATGGCCCTTAAAGCTGCTGCTAATGCCGAAGGTTATGATTTTACACCTAGTACTCAAGGTTGTCGTAGCTATGACTCCCAAGTTGCAACAGCCAAAAAGTATGCTAATGAAAAAGGACGAGCTGCAACTCCTGGTAGGTCTAATCATGGTTGGGGTGTTGCCAGCGATTTAGATTTTAAAAATGATGCTTCAAGAAAATGGGTCCATGCTCATGCTAATGAATTTGGCTTAGCCTTCCCTCTTTATGGTTCTAGTTATAAAGGTTATCAAGAACCATGGCATATTGAACCATTATATTTAAAGTCTTATTAGGAGGTAAAATGTTAGAATATATAAAAGAAAATAAAAAAAATATATTAATTGTTGCTATTTTTCTCCTTGTAGTAATTATACTATCAATTGTTGTTAGTTTAATGAATAAAAAAACTAATCAAGTTTTATTAAGTTCCTATGTTTCAAAACTTTCAACTAAAGATTTAGATAATATAACTGATTGTAATCTTGACGAAGTTTTAAAATATAGCAATGTTCCATATTTTAATGTAAGTAATACATTCTATGATAAAATGAATGATGAAATATTATATGAATTTTTATTAAGAGCTTGTTATCAAGAAGGTATAATTGATTATGAAGCTAGTATCAATGATAACATATTATCACTTGCTGTTAATATAAGTTATGAAAGTGTCAATGATTTAACTTATGTTGAATATAAAACTTACAATATTGATATTAAAAATAATTTACAACTTGATAATTCTACTATTTTAAGTGCTTATAATACAACTCTTGAAAATGCTACTAATGTTGTTATGCAAAGACTTAAAGAATACTATGATTATGAAATAAATCATAATTATTTAACTTCCAATACCAGTTTTAACGATTACTTAGAAATATTAGAATATGAACCAATAACTATTGATAATCTTAAACTTTTTGTTGATAAAAATAATGACCTATGGCTTTATAAAGAATATAATTTAAGTGAAGCAATGATGCGTTATGAAGATTATCCAGTTGTCTCAATTAGATTTAAATTAACTTAAAATTCAATTAAATTTAATTGAATTTTTTTCTTTTCTTGAACTATATTAAAAAATGTGATATAATTAAGAGCAATAAAAAGAAGGGGTTTTTATGAATAATTATATTAGGAATATGAATATTCCAGATACTTTAGATAATAAAGAATTAATAGAACTTTTCCAAAATATGCAAAATGGTAATCCAATTGCTAGAAATATAATCATTGAACACAATCTTCGCTTAGTATGGTATTTAATTGAAAAAGAATATAAATTTACTAATTATGATAAAGAAGATTTAGCATCAATTGGAACAATTGGTCTTATGAAAGCTGTAGATGCTTTTGATATTAATAAAAATATAAAGTTTTCAACTTTTGCTATGCAATGTATTCATAATGAAATTAAAATGTTTTTTAGAAAAAGAAAACATGAAATCGAACAAGAAGTTAGTCTTGATACTCCAATTAATAATGGTTCAAATACCTTTTCAGAAACAATTCCTGACGATTCTGAATCCTTTATAGAAAAATTAGAAGACCAAGATTTAATTAATGAGTTACAAAAAGCAATCGAAATACTTTCTGATAAAGAAAAAGATATAATTTCTATGTATTTTGGTTTTAAAGGTACTCCTATTTCACAAGGAGAAATAGCTAAGCAATTAGGTGTTACCCAATCACGAATTTCTAGAATGATTAAAAAAATCATTTTAAAATTAAAAGAAGAATTAATAAAAATCGAAATGAATTCTAATAAGGAAAAGACTAATACTCAAAAAGAAACTAAAAATCAACAATTTATTGAAGAAACTGATATGACTATTAAAGATTACGAGAAAGTTCTTGAATTAATCAGTTCTCCTAAATTATTAGAAATTATAGAAAAATATGGACGTGACGAGAGCATTATTCTTTTATTAAAATTTGGTTATATTAATAATACTTATTTTTCAAATAAATCAATAATGGAATTTTTTAATATCGAAGAAGCCAAAATAAATGAAGTATATAAAAAAGGTTTATTAATTTATAGAATATATTTAGATTATTATTTAAATCAAACGTTAAAGCTAACGGAAAAAACTTTTTAAAAGCATAAAAAAATATGCTTTTTTTTTAGCATATTAATTTTAAAATAAGATATATGGATTAGTCTTAGTACCTTCTCCACCATTGACTAAAGTATTATCATCTAATGTTAAAACTGGTAAAATAGTTGATTGATGTTCATTAACAACTCCAGAAGTTATAGCTCCAGTACTATTTAAATAAAATACTTTATTATCAACATTTTTAGTAATTAACCAAGGCATTGACTTCATATAAGCATTATATAACCAACTAGTCTTAATTTGACTTTCTTCTAAGTCAGATACTTTTAATTCCCAATTAGCAATATTTAAAGAATAAACTAAATCACTTGGATAAAGAAGTCCTACATTAGTAGAATAAATTTCATTACTTGTAACATTACGTTCTGCTTTATAAAGATTAAAGGCATTCGTACTTAAATTTGAAACATCTCCTAAATAATAAGTTGTTTTACAAAGCATAATTTTTGATTTTATATCAATACTATTTAAATAACCTAAAGTTGGAATTTGACCTTTATCTTGTTCAGTGTTTAAATAATTACCAATACTAGATTTAACAAAATCTGTATTTCCAACAAACTCTTCTTCCTCTTCAAAACGATTCCAATAAGCTGAAGTTGTTCCTTTTAATTTATAATTAACATCGTCAATTACATAATTTTCAGGTAAACTATCATTACTTAAAACTTCGTCCCTAACTATCTTTACATATTCTGAAACAAGACCATCAGTATTCTCGTCTTTAAATATACCAACTATTCTCCAAAGTTCATTATTAAATTTTATATAATTATCAACTTCTTGTCCACTATAACGATATTCATTAATATCATTACTTTTAGCAAGTTCTCCATTTTTATTTATAGCAACTAAACCACCCGTAAAATCGTCAGGCAAAGTAGTATCAATAGCATTATCTTTTAAAACTTTTGTTAATTTACTTAAAGGTAAATCTTTATTTAAAATAACTGCCATATTTCCATTACTTAATAAAATTTCTGAATCAGCTAAACCACCTTTAACTCCTACAGCTATTTTTAAAGTATCACTACCTTTATTTTCAATACGAAGAGTAAATGATGTTGCTTTATTCATTTTTTGAGTTAAAATTCCGTCTTCAAAATTAGTAGTAGAAGTAATATAAAAAGGTCCTGTTCCATTTATTAATTTATAAAACATTTTATAGGCAATTTCCCCGTCTGCACTAGTACTTAAATTAAATGTTACATTTCTTGATTCTCCAGAATTAATTGTTAAATCTGTCGTTTGTAAGCCACTAATTGTACTTGTTTTACTTCCATCATTAATTGTTGTTTCAATTTCTATATTTCCAGTTTTAATAACAACAACATTGTCTTTAATTACACTTATTTGAAATAAAGCATATGAAGAATAAAATACTAATGCAAGAACACATACTAAAACTAAAACCAAAATTACTTTTTTGTTTATATTAATTTCTCTATTTAAATTTTTCATACGAGCCTCTCTATCATATATTTAAGTATAATATATTTTTTTCTTTTTGTAAACATTTTTAAATTCATTTTATATATAAAAAAAGAGATTAATCATCAAAGAAGTCATCGAAAAATTCATCATCACTTACTTCTTTGTATTTATTCTCTTCTTTTAAATCCATATTAGGTTTAATATTCGTAGGATTTGCTTCTAAACTTTTTTCTTTTATTTTGTTTATTAACTCATCAATATCATGAGGAGTTGACTTTTCTTCTTTATAATCATTATTTACATTACTTATCTTAAAATCTTCATCATTGAATGTATCTAAAAACTCTTTAAAAGAATTTTCTGTGTCATATTTATTTTCAACTGGTGGAGTTTCAATTTTTTCATTAATATCTTTATTACTTGAATTTATATTTGAATTTTCATTCTTTAGCATATTATCAAATTTTGTAAAATCAAATTTAGAAGTATAATCAGCTTCACCTAAAAAATTAATTTTATCTTTAGAAGCATCCGAAGTCTTTAAATTATTATTCTCTAAAACTTCTGGTCTTGGTTTAGGTATTTCTACTTTAATATTTGGAACTTCATTTGGAAGAACATTTTTTTCTTGTTTTAATTCTGTTAATTTATTTTCTTCTTTTTCTATCTTATCTTTAGCATTCTTTTCTTCTTCAGATAAACGTTTTTCTTCCGCCTCTATTTCAGCAATCTTCGCATCTAAATTTTGTAAAATTTTATCAACATCAATCTTTGTTTCAGGTTTTGTATCATTTTTAGTATCTTTTTCTAAATCAAATAAACCTGGGAATGGTGGTTTAAAGCCACCTGATGCTGAACCAAATGGATTTGGAGGGAAAGCTCCAGGAAAACTTCCAGCTAAACCACCAAATGGGTTATTACCATCTGCTTTCTTCTTTTCAGTTACATATTCTTTAACATTGAATACTTTTACTTCCCTTGTTTCACGAGGTTTGATATCTTTAGGGTCAGCTTCTTTAAATTTTCTACCCCAGTCCATCTTATAATCAGGTGTTAATTTTGTTTTAAAAGGTGGCATTCTAAGACGTCTAATAATTACTTCATTCATTTTTAATTTTTGTAAATCACTGATTGTAATTAAAGGCCTTGTTTCCTCTTTTTCTTTTTCGTCTTTACCAGTTTTTACTTTAATCTCGCCACACATTTTACTAATTTCTTCCAAAGCTCTTAACTCAGTTGAAATTAAGTAAATCATGTTACCACAGTTACCTTTAATTGTTTCAGCATTTTGCTCACCATAAACTTCATTCAATTGAGCAAAGTTTTGAATAATCATTGTAAAACGCATTAAACGACTACGAGCTGCTGTAATCATTGAAGTAACATCTTTTAAAGGTGGCATATTAGCAAACTCATCAAGCAAAAAATTAGTACGAACTGGAAGTGCTCCTCCATTATTTTGAGCAACATCAATTAACGTTTCATATACTTGTTTAGTAAAAATTGTAACTAAGGAATGATATGTCTTTTTTTCATCTTGAATAACAATAAATACCGCTGTTTTCTCACGACCAATATCTTCCATATTAAAATCACTATAAGATAACATTTCTGAAAGAACAGCACGACTTGCAAATAATTTAATTTTTTGTTTAAAAACAGCCAAAATACTCATCTTAGTATCATTAGGAGCTAAAATCGTACTTGAAGCACTAACATACTCTGGACTATTGGGGTCTTTAGTTTTAAAGTATTCCTTAATATAGGTACTACCACCAATTTTTTCTTCACCAACAGTTGTCATTAAACTAATACTATTTAAATTTATTTGGTCTTCAGTTGCATCTTCAAATAAAGCAAGACATAACCCTGAAAAATAATCAGCTGAAGTTCTTTCCCAGAAAGGGTCAGAATTCTTATTAGATTCATCATACAAAATATTAGCAGCTAAATCTTCAAGTAATTCAATTGCTTTATCTTGATTACCATTTTTCCATAATTTATATGGAAGGGCCAAAGGGTTCCAAGCATTTCCTTTATTAGGTTCACGGAAGTTAAGTAAGATTATTTTATAACCTTTAGCTCTTAACATATTACTTTTCTTTTTATATAACTCCCCTTTAGGGTCAGTTATAATCATTGATTCACCATGTTTAGATAAAAGCTCAATCATAGGATAAATTATAGCTGTCGTTTTACCTGAACCTGTTGAACCAATAACTAAATTATGAAATTCACTATCATCAACATATATTTTTTTACCGTTATTAATCAAAGCAACTCCAGCATAATTAGAATGAACATCAGTTGGTAATACTAATTTAAGTTCCTTTTTCATGTCCTTTTCATCACACCATTTACTATAACCATCTGAAGTTGATTTCTTTTCAGTTGAAATACCAAATCCTTTATCAAATTCAAAGAAATAGCTTTTACAACTGACTAAAAGAGCAATTAAAGCAGCAAAATAGAAAACAATTGTCGATAATAACAAGTCACCTGAAAATGCTCTAATTGGATTTAATCCTGTAAATTCTCCTGTTGATGTAATACTTGATAAATTAGATATAGCAACCGCTACAATATAAAGAAGAACTAAACATATAATTAGAAATTTTTTCATATCACTTGAATCGAAACGCAACTTTAATTTCATATTATCAAACCCTTCCTAAATCTTATTATTCTTTTTATTTTTCTTAACAAAATATCTTATTACAAAAATTAAAATAATAATTAATAAACATAATATTCCAAACGAAATATATACACTTAAATTATACACGTAAACCTTAGTTTTATCAAATGTTATTTTTATTTCTTTATTCTCAGTTTCTTTAGTTATTTTCCATGTATATGTATTACTTTTCTTATCAAATTTATCAGCATTATTTGAAGTTACTACATATGGAACTTTTATATTAATAACTAAATTTGAAACAGGATATCCATTATCAGTTTCATCTTCAACATATGGAATAAAATTTTTAGATTGAATTGTAACCAAATCTCCTGAAACACTACTTTCAATATTTTCAAAAGATATGTTTTTAAAAACCGTTGTTTTAGTATAAGAATCTAAAGATATATAATTTTTTTTAGTTAAAATTCCAGGATAAGCAATATCTTTATCAATCATACTATATTCATAACCATTATCTTTAAGAGGTTTTAATAAATCTTCATCCTCATAAAATCTTTTTATTACAGTTTCAGGATACTCCTTATAAAAAATATCAAAATATTCAGATGTTGCTGTTAAGAAAACTTCTTCTTTAACACCTAAATTTTTATCAATTTCTAAATTATAATTAACAGATGCACAACCAGTTATAAAAAAAGGTACTACTAAAATTAAGATAAATTTTTTTAATTTCATTTTTCCTCCTTTTAATTATTTGAAAGAACCATAAAGGCTGGGTTATTAGCCCACTTGACAATATCGGTTTCAAAATCAGCCCAATAATTATCACGCGATTTGCTTCTTGTAGCTGGGTCCCAAACTAAAACTTTAGTTCTTCCACCTTCGGTTTTAACTCCGACTAAGGCAATATAATGTCCTGAACTTGTACTATATCTTGAACTAGAATTTGGAGCAATTCTTGCAACAACAACTGTATGACCACTTGCTAAATCACTTAACATTTTATTAATCATTGTTGTATCATTTTTATTAACAGAATATGATGATAGCCCGTATTCTTTGGCTGCTGAAATTGGATAAGTTTGTCTTGTACCATTACCAGTACATTTTCCAGTTGCTTTTAATTTATTACTAATATCCAAAGGCGTAATTCTTTGATTAGTAAGTAAAGAAACTGCAATAGCCGTTGAAGCAACACTACAACCACTTGCTGCAATAGTTCCACCTTCACAAAAACTATTAGGACTTGAATAATCACCTTGATGATAATGATAATTTTCATTTAAATTAACTTGTCCATTATAATTATTAGTTGTTTCATAATATAGACCTTCACGAATATTTATAATATCAAAATTTGTATAGTATTTATGTAAAATTTGTTCATAAGTCATGCCATTTCTAGAATCAGCTAAGGCATCTTCTTGTCCCATACAGTTATCCCCACAATTAGGATTAGATTTTTTATCGTAATAATTTCCACCTTTTAATTGAGTACCGCTAGTAAATGTCTCAGGAGTTACACCAGGTTGAACCATTACAACTCCATAAATTTCAGATAACACCTCATCCATAAATTTATTTTGAGCTTCATTCCAAGGTCTGTGATTTCCTGAGGATATTCCAAATCTATTAAGCCCACTATAAGCAGTTCCATATTGGTCTCCTCTATTAGCATAAGTACAACCATTTGTAACATCACATGAAACTAAACGGCAGTTACCAGATGGGAAATTTATATCTTGAACTCCAGGATAAAAATCAACATAAAAACTTCCTAACATATAAGTTAAAGTAGCAACGGTAAAAGCTTTTACTCCTTCTCTTTCAGCATCATTTAAAGAACTTCTTCCAATTTCTCCTTCAACTGCCCCTTTTAAATATTCAGTCAAACTAAAATATTCTGGATAATTAGTACCAGCATTTATATTACGGTCATTACTAAAAACTGTTTTTCCACGTTCATTTGTATAAGTTGAATACTTTTGCTGACAAGTTTGTAAAAATATACGCATTGAATCTCCAAGAAAAGCTTGTCTAGTATTTTTTTCAAGTAATTCTCTAGCTGTTTCAGCAAAATCAAAAATATCTTGAACTAATTTTTCTTTGGCTTCTGCACTATTATTATCTTTTAAGAAATCTTTATAATATGATGTTAAAAAACTACTACTAAGTAAATTATTATAAAACAAACCTTTTTCTTTAAAATCAGTTGTATAGTTACCATCAGTTCCTGAAATCATAAGTTCAGCAACTGCTTCAACATTACTTGTAGCAACATCAAAATTTATATTAGCATCTTCAGTATTTTCACTGGAATTTGCATTTGTAAAATAACGATATAAAAGTGTTGCATTTAATAAATATTTATCAAGGGATACACCATATTTACTTAAATAATCACTTACCATTGAATTAATTTTTTCATAATAAGCTGCTTCTTTTTTCTGTTTAGCAGGGTCATTACCACTAAAAACATAAACAGGATTTTGAGAAGAACTAGAATTCAAACCAACAAATGTTTCAGCAATAGCAATTGGGTTAGTGAAAACTGTCACTACCAAAATTATTATAATAATTACTAAAGCAGTTATAGCTATAACCGGTAAAGCCTTAATCCAAAACAATACTTTTCTAATAGTACTTACTGCTCCACCTAAAGAATCTCCTAAACTTGGAGTATCAAATTCTTCTTGATTATCATTTAAATCATCACTAGATGTACTATCTGAAAAAGGTTCATTATTTTCTTTACTTTCATTACTTCCATTATTTTTTTCAGAATTTTTAAGACTAGCAAAACTTGGTGTAAATGGTCTAGTTAAATTTCTAATAGGATTTTTATTTTTTAAGGCATTTGGAACATTATCTTTATTATTAGAAATTTTACTTGGCTGTTTATTAGAATTTAAATCATTTTGTTTATTATTTATTGAAGGAATATTTCTTCTTGAACCTTGAGGTGCAGTTGTATTTGGAGTTTGAACTCTATTTGGAATAGTATTTTCTTTTCTAACTGGTTGATTATTTAAACTAGAACCAGTTTGAATACTTTCAGGAGTATTAATTTGAGGATTAAATCCTCCATTCATTGGTACTCCCATATTATTATTAACTTGATTATTAAAATTAGAAGGAGTACCCCCATTTGGAATACTCCCTCTTTGATTTGGAGTCGTACTCCTTCTATTCATATTTTGATTGTTATTATTAAATTGATTATTATTCATACGACTCACCTGCCTTTACTACTATAAACCTCCACCAGAACCAAAGGAATCTAATTCATCTTGTGTTACAACAACATCTATTTGCATACGTCTTGAACCACATACAAACAATGCTTGTCCTTGCGAATAACGTTTAATACTTTCAATTTCATTTTCATTTAAATCAACTAAATAAGATAAATCTTCAACAGCTTGCTTACGAAGTTGCATTATCATGTAATAAGATGCATTATCAAAAATTGCTTTACCTTGAACAATAACATCTTGGTCAGAAAAATCACTAGGTTGTTGAGTAATAATTATTGTACCAGTATTGTACTTACGACTTCTTCTTTGAACTTGAGCTAAGAAATCAGCACCTAAAACATTTTTTCCACCAAGTAAAACATGGGCTTCATCAACCATTAAAATGGTATCACGTCTTTTATCAAGGCATAGTCCCCAAGCAAATTTTAAAATATTAAAAAATAAAGCATTTTTAATATTAGTATCTTGGTTCATTAATTCTTTTATATTGAATACTATATAATTACTATCACGTCTAATTGTAGTATGACCATTGAAATAATAACTTAATTCACGAACAAATGGTCTTACTTTAAGTTCCAAACGTTCCATAACATCACGTTCATGAGTTTTTTCAGTCAATGAAGTTAATCTTCCTTTAATAGTTGCATAAACATCACTAAAGGTTGGAAAATCTTCACTTGTTTTAGTCATGAAATTCGTATCAAAATTTATATCAAAACGACGATAAGTATCTTGAACAATTTCACTAAATAAAGTTTGAACATCTTCTTCAATATCTGGATAATAGTATCGCATAAAAGCTTTTAAAAATTGTAAAGTTCTTGTTAAAACAGTATGTCCTAAACCTTGAGCAATTTCTTCTTCATCAACATCTAAGATTATTTCAAGTGGGTTAATCATACCAAACTGTCCACCTTTTCCAAGGTCAACGCTATCTCCACCAAACATTCTTGTCATTTCTTCAAGTTCGTTTTCAGGGTCAATGGCAACAATTTGACAACCATTTCGAATATGGCCACGAAGAAGAAGTTTAGCTGCTGTTGATTTACCTGAACCAGAACCACCTAAAATAATCATATTAGCATTATTTCTATTTGTCTCTTTACGATACTTATATAAAAATTGATTAAATAAAACTACACCACCGGAAAAATCAACACCAATCAAATTAGATAAGCCTGGGTCTTTAATTGAATCAAATACATAAGGATACATTCCAGCAATTGTTACACTAGGAATTGGGGTACCAATTCTCTCTTCTATTTTTTGTTTAGGGAATATTGGTAAAATTGATTTTAAAATAGTTTCTTGTTCAAATCTTAAAGTTACAGCACGAAGTTCCATAGAATCTAAATAATTTTTAACATTCGTCTTTTTAAGCTCTAACTCTTCTCTTGAATCAGCAGTTACCATAATATGCATTTGAAAATCAAAAATCATTGATTGATTAGCAGCTAACATAGAAACAAAGTATTCCAAAGATTCAAAATCTTGACGAATTCTTTCTTGCATTGTTCTATCTTTTTCTTCTTGATAACGTTGTTTGTAATCAGCTATTTGCTTATTAATCATTTTTTGAAGCATAGAAAATGGCACAGGAATATGTTTAATTACTACTTTAATCCCAGCTATATTAGTTAACTCTGCTAAATAACCTGGGGTAATAAATTTTGGATAAGAAACAACTGTTAAAATAGTTGCATATTTATCACTTATATTAAAATCACTTGGATTAAATTGTAAACCTTTAGGGGCTATTTCACTTTTAAATATACTCATTCTGCCACCACCGTTCCAAATTCAGTTCTTACTCCACCATTTAAGAAATTATCTAAAATTATTCTTAAATCATCATTTGTTGTTTGACTTGAATTAAGTCCACAATTAGCAAGACCATTAATCAATAAACGAATTCTTTTACCAATTTCATCTGGATTTTTTTCTTTAAATAAAATGTAATATTCGGTATCAACTACTTGATTGTTAATAAACATATTAGCTTTTTCAATATCTTGAGAAATTATTTTAAACTGTGCAGGTGTTTGAGCATTTTGAAGCATAATTTGAAGTTGTGATTGATAAACTGATATATCAACTGGTCTATCAGCAGCTATAAACCAAAATTCAAAATTTAATAAATTATAGAAATTACCTAATGCATTAATTATACCTTGTTGTTGAATTGGGTCTAAAATGAAAATATTTTTAGGTTGAACTTTAACACCTGTAACTTTTTCATTATTAGGTAAAACAATCATTCCATTATTAATTGCTTTTACATTAATCCAATCTTCTGTATAATTTGAACCAGTTGGTTTTTTGGGAGCATTAGCAGATTGTCTTGCATTTCCGTTCATATTATTTGTCTTTGAATTCATATTTAGAACACCAACCTCTCCATACATACTTTTGTCTATTAGTATAAAAATTTATTAACTCACCTATAGCTATCCTAACATTGTGATAGTTAGGAAATGGGAATACCAAAGCAACTGCAACTAATGCAGGAATTAAACCTAAAATAGATGAATAATTATTGATTAAATTAGCAGAAGATATAATTACTAAAATAATCAAGGTAATTGCAACTCCAGTTAGAAAAATTACTAAATCAATTGGCATGAATATACCAAATATTAAACTGCTCCTTTTGGTATTTGCTGGAATTAAAAATTGATTCACTTATATCACACTCCTTTTTATTTTCCTTGTTCTTGATTTATTTCAAAAGCACTACGACGACCAGCAACAGTATTGATACGTTCAGCAACATCTGAAGCTCCTCTTAAGAACATTCCTGGGTCTTCGTCTAATTGTCTAAGCATTTCGTTTTTCATTTGGGCTGGAATATCCATACCAGAAATTTTTCCTTTTAACTGTTTTATACCTTCAGAAATTTTTGCGTTAGTTACATCAGAAGCAGCAGCTGTTGTAACATAACCATCATCACCAGTTACATCTTTTCCACTTACTAATCTAACATAGTCAACCATAGCTTTTTTCTGAGCCGTATCAAACATAGAACGAACTTCAGCAGCTCCTACTGTATGTGCGGTTGTTCCAGATCCAAATGTAAAGCTGGAAGCTCCGTTTGCAACTGCATCATAAGCCGTTTTTATCTGTGAATAATTGTAAAGGTTCCCATTGTAATTATAACGTATTGTATCAAGTTTAAGTCCATCAGCTCCATTAATTTTTGAACTAGCTTCTCCAGTATATAAACTACTACGACTTTCAACTAAAGCTGAGGCTGATTCTCTTAAAGTTTGGCTGTTAAAACTACCACGACCTTGAAAAGAAGAAATTATATTACTTAAACTGTCTCTAGCTGGGCTAATAGGTTTTGGAACTAATTTCTTTTCAGCAGCTGACATACCAGAAGTCATTTCCCTATATTCAGTTTTACTTAATCTATGTAAAGTTGAACGGTCAACTCTTCTACGAGAAGCACCAGTTGTTGCAGCAACATTATTTGTATAAGCACTTCTCCAACCTTCACCATTCATAGCCGCTTGTCCACCACGTCTTACAGCACCAAATACTCCACCAAGACCTCTTGTAACCGTATTACCAAGAAGTGCTGCCGCACTTTTTACAGGATGACCTTGTTTATACCATCGATTATTTTCCCATCCATATCTAGCATTTCCAATAAATGAACCAGCAGCCGCTGCAGCTGTTCCAGGGATAACAGACATTTGCTTCCAACCTTCTCCTGTAAGCATATCTTTTAACATTGTTCCTTCTTGAAGTCCTAACATATCAGATATAAATTTAGGAGCTTGTTTAGCAAATTGTAATAAAGCAACGATTACAAATAAAGTTACTAAAGTACCACGCCAAAAATCATTACCTAATTTACCATACATAGCTGTCAAATTTTCAGTATCTAAAAAAGTCATGAATACAAAAATTACAAAATAAACTGTTAATAAACGAATAAATAAATCTAAGTAAGTTTTAACTGAAGTTGAGACCCAATTATTAAATGCTTTTCCAGAAGTTTTAGGGTCTATATAACTTGCAATTGGAATTGGAGCAATAAATTCACATATCCCTAATTTTATAGCTCGAATTGCAACTGCAACTGCAATTGTTACTAAAACATAAATTAAAAATGCTCCAACCAAACTCGAAAGTGGCCAACTATATTTATATTTATACTGTCCATCAGATGTTGAATCAGGACAAGTAGCTTCTCTAGCTTCAAGAGCTGTTCCAACCGACCAAATAGATGCATTATCATCATTACCTGTTCCCAAAATAGAACCATCATTACAGTTAGGGTTATCATAATTAAAGAATGGTAAAAAGGAATAAAAGGCCATCATTCTACCAACACTAGACATTGCTTCTTGAGATGTTTCATTATCAGAATCTGGAGAAATTTCAACACCTAAAATAACTTTTGGAATAATTGGTAATATTTGAGTTTGAACTTGTCTTGCTAAATCAAAAATTGAAGGGACCAAATAAATTAAGGCAAGTGATATGACTACTCTTTTTAAAACGCCTCCAACTCCTTGCTCTTTATCATCCATTTTTTCGGGATTAATAAGTATTTGAATGAAGGATATCATGATTTTAAAAAGCATAACTAAACCAAGAATTACATAAATTCTTGTAGCAAATGTATTTATAGTTGATTCAGAAAATATTTGTAAATTTGATAAATCAATAATTAATTGCATAATAACTTCAACAATTGAATATATTGCTCTATCAATAAATGCGCCTATTCCTCTTACTGCATTTTCAATCATGCGAACCTCCTAACCAAAACTCTCCATACTATAATTAAGTATAACATTTTTGTAATTCAAAGTAAACAATTTAACTTAAAATACTCCCTTTAAATTGCTCTATTATTATACTATATTTTAAAAATTTGTAAATAATTTTATTGTATTTACGTAAAGTTAATGTCAAAAAAAGGAAATATTTTAAATTTTCCTTTTTTCATTATATAAAAATCAGCATTTATACTTAAATAAAATGATTATAATTTTGCACTTTTTTTAATTACATTACAAGAAAAAGAAAAAAATATACAAAATATGTACAATTTTATTAAATTATGATATATTATTAGCACATAAGTAATTATTTTATTATGAAAAAAGCTAGTGATTCCCACTATTAAGAGGAACTTAAAAAAGAAGCGATTCCGGCTTTGACAGGAACTAAAAAAAGTGGCGATTCCGGCTTTGACAGGAACTAAAAAAAGTGGTGATTCCGGCCATAACAGTGAACTTAAAAAAGAAACTAGAGAGCACACTCTAGTTTTAGGTTCTTGCACTTTTAGGGGTGATGAAGTAAAATTCATCACTTTTTTAGAATTTCTAAAAATATTTGTAATTATCAAAATTTTAGCTTTAAAATTATTAAAATTTTTATAGCCAAAAGCAATTCTTTTAATTAACTTACAAGTATTATTATTTCTTTCCAT
>CANQYO010000009.1 GCA_947628095.1 uncultured Bacilli bacterium
AGTCTTGTAATTCCACTCGTCTAACGAGTGGATTTTTGATGGCTTGCCCATAGCAAGCCACACCCTTAAAGGTGATTAAAAAAAAGCGAAAAAATATTTCTTTTCGCTTTTTTATTATTTAGCTGTTTTAGCATCAATTGCAATCTTTAATGAATAGAACATATTACCAAATTCTTCTTCAGTATAAACACCTGCTTTAGGGTTTTCAATACCGCTCTTTGCATCTTCGTCAGATACAATTGTAACTTGGTCACTAATCCACATTTTTAAAGTAAAACTCTTTTGAACATCTTCATTAGTTTTTCCAGCAATTTTTCCAGTTGCTATTAAGCAACCTTCTTTAATATCATCTCCAAATGTATCAGAAACTAGTCCATAAGCAACCGTATTTGGAGTAGTATATTTATTTTCAGTTACAGTAATTTCATCATCACCAGCACCTGGAACAAGATATAATTTAATATCTTTATCAGTTAAACGATTTTTTTCTTCATAAGTATTAGGCTCAAGTCCGGTAGGAACTTTACCTTTTAAAGCATAAATCGTATATTCTATTCCTTTACTAGCAGTATCATGACCATTGATTGTAAAAGTTAAAACATTTCTAGCATCTTCATTATTTGATAAACTCATTCCATTTTCATCTTGAGTTGGAAATTGATTTTGAAGTAATATAGCATCTCCTTCACTAAAATTAAAGAATACACTACCAGTTGTAATTACATTGTTTTCTTCACCATCTTTAGTATAGCTGAAAACGGCAAAAGTTACACCAACAACTGCAAGAACTAAAACACTCATTAAAAGAATTATTAAAACTATATCTTTTGAAGAATTTTTTTTCTCTTTACTCTCGTCCATCTTAGCCTCCTATACCCACTGTATCTCCAGCTTCAATTCTTATTTTTAATGAGAAATACATATCACTATAAACTTTTCTTTCATCAGTATCTTGACCTTTTGGTAATAAACCAGATGTAGTAGCACTTGCACGATAAGCAGCATCAATATCAGTATCAGATACAGTTAAATCTTTATTTATCCACATTGATAACATATAAGCATAAATATGTTCAACATTATCACCTGGTATCTTACCACTGGCAATCAAGACTTTTTTACCTTCAGTTGTATCTTCTAATTTATAGTCCCCTGTTTTATATTTAGTAACAATTGTATCTTCAATATCAGAAGCATTTTGAGTTTTCTTAGTATTTGGTTCTACATACATACTAATATATTTATAATCTAAACGGTCTTTTTCAGTATAAGCACTTCCATCAGGTTTTTGATAACCTTTTTCAGCTGATGGTGGGTCTCCAGCAATTACATAAACTCTAAATTCGACTTCTTTATCAGCATTTGTTGGTATTTTAGCATCAACATCAAAGCCAAATTTATCTTCTCTTGCTTTACCATCTTTATCTTCCATTGGTTCGTCGTTTGTAACAATTAAATCACCTGGTGTTATTTCTCCTGTATCAGGGTCAACTTTACCAGTAGTATCATTATCGTCAAAATTGAATACTATTTTACCAGTTGTAATGATGTTATCTGTACTACCTTCTTTAAAGAATGAAAAGAAAGCCACTGAAACTCCAATTACACCAACAATTAAAACGAATATACATAAAATTATCAAAATTAATTGTTTTTTATTATCATCTTTTTTATTCTCAGTATTTTGATTTTCCATAAATTCTCCTTCCATATTCAAATCTCTATTCTTATATTACATAATAAATGTTAGCACATAAATTGACATTTTTCAATAAATCTATTTTTTAGATTATCAATTTATCGTAAATTATTCGTCTTCTTCTGAACTACTAGCCTTAATTTTATTGGCATCTAATGTTTTATATTCTTTTAAATATTCTTCTTTAGTAGTTCTAGGAACTTCATTTACATCTGAAAATCTAAATTTTCTATCAGTTAATTTATCATACAAGAAAACAATTTTTTCATCTTTTATTTCAAGTTCTTCTCCTGGTTTTAAACTATCAATTGCAAATTCAGCTGTATAAGTTTTTTTAGAATTATCATAGTAATCTAAGAATAATGCTGTATTTTCAATAGTTCTATTTGAATTATTATAAACCGTAAATGATACTGTAATATCTTGCTCCGTTTCTTCTTCAGAAAAGTCAAAGACAATAATCTCTTTATCTTTATATATATTTTCTGTTTCATTATTTTCTTCTTTAGGTTTTAAAGTAATTTTATCATTTGGTTTATTAATCAAAATACCAACAATTGCAAGAACTATTCCTATAACTAAAATTGTTATTCCAATTATTAATTTCTTTTTCATTTTTTAACCTTCTTTCCTTTTTATAAATGCCAACATGATTTTGCTGTTTTACAAGAACAACTATCATTTACACAAGATTTAGCAGTTTCACATCCACATCCTTTATGACGACATGATTTAGCACAAGTTCCACATTGTTGTTCTCTAGATGCGCAACTGAATGAACCACTTGCACAAGTTCCACATTTTCCAGCTCCTGTCGTACATTCATATATTGTTCCACCATTACTTCCAACACATTTATAACGAACACAAACATTACTACAATTACAACTTTTTGTACCACAAGCACTAGAACTTGCACAACTATAATATTCGCTACATCCACAAGCACTTTCGTTTTTACAACTATTTCTTTCTTGACAACCACAAGCGCTTTCATTAGCATTATATACATAGATATTATATTGCTCAGTAGCTTCAGCTTCTCCTCCTGTTGTTGTTTTACATACACCTTTTACTTCTTTATTCTTACCATTATCATTTAAAGTTAAGGTTCCAGTTTTTTTAGTTCCCCCTGTTAAGGTTCCATTTCCTTCTGAACCTCCAGATAATACAAAACTTGATATATCATCTATACTTTCACATGTTACTTCTACTTTAGCTCCATTTTTATAACCATTATCATCTGTAACATTATCTGGTTTTTCTCCTATTATTTTAAATGTTATAACTGGATTTACTATTAATTTTCCCTCTTGATAAATTATATTATAATTTTTAGTTACATCCTTTTCATTACTATCTTTTATTATTCCATCACTTACTTTTATGGTACTCTTTCCACCACCTACTTGATTTTTAATTAAAGCTATACTTGTTAATTTATCTCCTTCAAGTAAGCCAGTTACAGTTACCATATTAAGACTATTTTCTATTTCTTCTCCATAGTCAATTGTTTGTTCTTTAGCTGTTACAGTTGCATCTTTTGGCTTTATGGTACAAGTAAACTTAGCATCAACAGTTCCAGAATTTTTAAATCTATATCCTTCTTTTAATCTAGCTGTTATTACATAATCTCCTGCTGTTGTTCCTTCTCTTTTAGAGAATACATATCCTTCTCCTTCACTTTTTACTAATGTTTGAGTTTTTCCATTATAAGTTAAGTTATTACAATACATACTTGCTGTTGGGTCTTCTATCTCTCGATATACTCTAAATTCTATCTTTTCTTCTTTCTTTATTCCTGCATTATTTGTTACTCTTACTTTTAAATTGTATGTTCCGGCTTCTAATTCTTTTCTTATTTCAAATCTTGAAGCTAGAGCTTGACTATTATATTTATCTTTTACTCCTTCTTTTTCAAAGGAATATTCTATACTCTTTATTCCACTTTCATTATCTCTTATATTATCTACTAATACTTCTACTTCTTCCTTAATTGCACTTACATTACTTTCATTTACATCAACATTTACTACTCCTGATATTTTTACATTTAATTTTTTATCTTTTACTTCAAATTCTGGTCCTGTTTTATCGATTTTTAATTTTACATTTTCTTTTCTTGTTTCTTTTGATTCTCCTCCACTACTTCCGGTTGCATAACAATTTAAATCATGTATTCCATTTTCTTCTATTGTAATTGTACAACTTTTAATACCATTCTTGTTTTCTAACTTACATTTCTTATCTGTTCCTTCAACATATACATATTCCATTTCATTTAAGGTTTCAAAGGTTAATTCTACTGCTTCGTCTGACCAATTCTTACCTTCTTTATCTAATATCACATGACTATTTTTCTTTTTTGCTGTTATTCCTAATGTATAGTCTACTTTGCCTCCACATTCATTTGCTCTTTTACTGTCTCCTTCTTTACCTGGTTCCCATTCGTCTCCACACCAAAGGCAGACAAAATATTTTGTTTTATCTATTTGGTCTTTATAAGCTCCTACATAACTTTTTTCTAAATCACAAGTGTTTCCTTTTTTATCTTTAATTTCTTCATCAATGTATTTTTTATCTACTAAATCTTTTAAAGTTACTTTTACTTGGTCTCCAAATATACCTGGTTGATTGTCTTTACTATAAGAAAAGTATTCTCCTCCTGATAATAGCAAAGATTCTTCTAATTGATTATAATAAGTTACATCAACATTTCCATTCAACCTCATAACTGCTACTACAGCTATTCCCATGATAATTGCTAAAATTACTATTACTCCTAGTAATTCAACTAATGTAAAACCTCTTTTTTTCATTTTTCCTCCTTTTCTATTTTAAAATTATCTTTTACAATAAAATATATAAGCATAATGCCTGCATAGACAACATAAATATAAAAATTAATAAATCTTGTTATTATCATAGCATTTCCTAAAACAGCTTTAGGGTACAAATAATTATATAATTTAACAAAAGTAAATTCACTTATTCCAACAGCTCCTGGAAACGGTAAAGCTGAAACAGAAACAAATAAAATAGATTGAATTTTAATAAAATCAAAAACGTTTGCCTTGGTAAACCCAAGTGCTAAATATACACAATAAGGAATAGTATAAAATAAAAGCATTTGCAGATAAGTTGTCAAAATAATTTTTAAAAATACTTTTTTATTTTTCCTTAATGCCATAGCCGCTTTTTGATATTCTTCAAGTTGTAAATCTACTTTTTCTTTCAAAACATCTATTTTTTTATAATGAAAATGTTCTAACAATTTATAAAAAATATTAACTAAGAAACGTGCAATTTTTTGTTTAAATATCATTAAAAAATAAAAGGTAAAAACTAAAAAATTTAAAAACACTCCTAAAAAAATTAAATATTTAATATTACCAAATGAATTATTAAAGAAATCAAATGATAAGAAAAAACTTACTAAAGCAATAGTTACCGTTACAAATTGAAAAGCTAATAACTTTGTTAAAAGAGTAACTAAAGAATGACTAACTGGTATTTTATCTTTGGTCATCAAATAAAGTTGCATAGGGTCTCCACCACTAGATGATGGAGTAATTGACGAAGTAAAAAAACCTGCTAATGCATATTTATAAGCATTTCGAAAATCGATTTTAGTTCCAAATAAATTTAATGCTGTCTTTAGATTTAAAGCTTCACAGATACTAAAACAAGCCATACAAGTAAAACCTAGTAAAATAAATTTCTTTCTAGTATCAGAAAAGACAATCATTAATTCAGCAAAACTATTTTTATGAAAAATATAAATGAAAACTATCACTACAAAAGCAACAAATATAAGTGAACTAACTATACTTTTCTTTATGATATTGTTATCACTTTTCATGATATCACCTTATTCTCTTATGCTCTATTATAATAATAACATAAAATGGCCAAAAGAAAAAGAAAAAAACTAGAAAAATGTACTTTTTCTAATTTTTATTATTATTGCTTTCGTAAATTAAACTTTCATATAATAAATCTACTAAATGATTACTAGGTTCTAAATTATATTTTTTTATTATTTTATCAAAAACATCATCACTAAATTTCAAATCTAAATATTTAAAAATACTTTCTTTTTTATTGTCAAAAGAACTTAAATAATCAAGAGTATATTGATTATCAATAATTAATAAAGGCAAGTCTTTAATAAATTCTTTAAATTTCTTGATTAAAACTTTTCCTGTATCTACATATGTAAAATTTAATGTATCATAACTTATCATATCTCTTAAATCTTTATTAATAATTTTATCTAAATTTACTCTATAATCAAATCTTTCAAGTAATTTTAACCCTTCAAGTTTTAAAGCTTGAATTTGAATAATTTCCCCTTCTTTACTACTTGCTTTAGTTGGTATTATTTCAACTATAATATATTTATCTTTTAAAATATCCATAATCCTCCTATAATTATTTAGAACTATTCACGACTTTAAATTATATCATAAAAGCAAAAAACTTCAAGATATGACTTTATCTTGAAGTTTAAAAATACAAACTGTTTCAACTTTATTCGTTTTTGGAAACATATCAACTAAATAAATATTTAAAATTTCATAAACTGATTCTAACTTTTTTAAATCTCTTCTTAAAGATATCATTTCACAAGATATATAAATTAAATATTTTGAATTTAAAGCTATAATTTTATCAATAGCTTTATTATCAAGTCCCCTTCTTGCTGGGTCAACAACTACTAAATCTATATTCTGAAATTTCTTAAGTTTATCTTCAACTTTTCCTGTAATAACCTCTAAGTTATTAATATTATTAAGTTCTAAATTAATTTTAGCATCACTTGTTGCATATTTATTTTCTTCAATTGATATAACTTTTTTAGCTGAACTTAAAAAAATACCTAAAACACTAGTTCCACTATATAAATCTAAAACATTATTAATTTTTTTAGTTTCTAAAAAAGTATCTAGAATTTTTTTAATTTCTTTAAGTCCTTTTCTATTTACTTGAAAAAAAGAATTGTAATTAACTTTAAATTTATAATTATCTATTTCTTCAATAAAATAATTGTTACCCTTAATAACTTTATCATTATAGATAAGATTATTAATTATATGAGATTGTTTCAAATAATCAATATAATTATAATTTCCTTTTATAACTAAAATTATTTCTTCCTGACTATTCTCTCGAATTAATACTTCACCATTAAACTCTTTATCTTTCTTTTTTAATAATAATTTTAAAACTTCATTAGTTCTAGGACTTAATAAATAACAATAATCAATTGGAATAATTTCATTGGTATTTTCTTTATAATAACCAAGATTACCATTTTTAACATGAAAAATTACTTTATTACGATAATTTAATTCTTGAGTTTCAATAAAGTTGTCACATTTACCAAAATAATTAATAGCTTTTTTCGTTTTAAAATTCTTCTCTTCCAAATACTTAGCATGTAAAAAATTACAGCCACCACAAAGGGAATAATACTTACAAATTGCTTCCGTTCGATTAGAATTTGGAGAAATTATTTTTTTAATAGAAGCCAGAGAATAGTTTTTCTTACTTTCAACTTCTTCTATTTCTAATACTTCATTTGGTAATGCTTGTTTTACAAAATAAACTTTGTTGGAAACTCTAGCAATACCATTTCCTAAATCGTCATAACTTAATATTTTAACTTCCATAATTCACCTAATAAACCTATAGAATTATTTTATAACAAATATTATTTTATCTCAACTTTTTTTCATAAATTAATGAGGGATGCGAGTGCATCAATTATATATTTGGTTTGGTAGTAAATATTATTTTAAGATTCTTCAAACATCCCTCAATACTATTATACACCCTTTCTTAAATTTTATATTAATTTTCATTATTTTATTTTTTTCTTTATTTAACAACGAATTTTAAAACTTAAAAGTTGAGTTTTGCTCACCTTTATAAAATGCATTAAATTTTAAAATAAGAAAATACTAAATGTAGATGGTGATTGAATGAATTATGTAAAAAAAATTAAAGAAGAAAGTCAAAATGCCGACGATTATATTTATAAAACAATTAAACTTGATAATAATATAATTGAAATTATCAATATAGAAACCATAACTAGTAGTTCAGATATCAATAATTTTATACTTAAACGTATAAGTTATTTAAATACTTTAAATTCCAAAAATTTACTAGATTTTTTATACAATTATTTACCTACTACTTCAATAAGTATCATAGAAAATTATAAAACTTTAAAACAAAAATTATTAAATGGTTATACTATATTAATTATTAATAATAAAGATATTTTAGGAATTGAAACAAGACGTAATTTAACAAGAGGAGTTGCTGAAGCTGAATATGAAAAAACTATTGTTGGTAGTAAAGATGCTTTTATAGAACATTATAATACTAATTTAGGTTTAATTAGAAGAAGAATTAAAGATACTAATTTAAGATTAAAAACTTATGAACTGGGTCGTTATACTAAAACCAAAGTTGCTATTTTATATATAAATAATATAGCTAAACCTGATTTAATAGAAAAAGTTAATAAAAAACTAGAAAATATAAATATTGATGGTATTTTAGATAGTAATTATTTAAAACAATATTTAAATGAAACAAATAGCTTATTTCCTAGTTTAAAAACTACTGAACGACCTGATTTAGCATGTGAATCTTTACTTGAAGGTAAAATTATAATAATTGTTGATAATAGCCCAGAAGTTATAATTTTACCAACCTTTTTTATAGATTTTTTTCATACAAGTGATGATTATTATCAAAAAAGTTTTAATATTACTTTCATTAGAATTATTCGTCTTTTAGCTTTTTTAATTTCAATTTTTCTTCCTGCTATCTATGTTTCCATTACAACACATAACCCTGATAGTTTACCAATTAATTTATTATTAAGTTTTAAATCTCAACGTCTAACGGTTCCATTTCCTGCCTTTGTTGAAGCCATAATGATGATAATTATCTTTGAAGTCTTAAGAGAAAGTGATATTCGAATTCCTTCGACTATGGGAAATGCTGTTTCAATTTTAGGTGGTTTAGTTTTAGGAGAAGCAGCAGTTAATGCGGGAATTGTTTCTCCAATAATGATTATTGTAATAGCTATAAGTGCAATAAGTGGTTTATTAATTCAAAATATTGATGCCATAAATTCTATTCGTTGGTATCGTTTTATTTTAATAATTCTTTCAAGTATCTTTGGTTATTACGGACTATATTTAGGAATTATTTTAATTTTAACTAATTTAACTGATACTAAAAATCAAGAAGATAACTATCTCTACCCTTTTGTTCCAATTAATCTTGAAGAACAAAAAGACGGTTTTTTAAAAATTACGAATAAAAAATTAAAAAAACGAAATTCGGTTTTAAGTAATAATAAAGTGAGGGGAAAATAATGAAACGAAAAAGTTTAATTCTTGCTATCTTATTAATTATTTTTGTAACTGGCTGTGATTCTTATATTGAACTAAATGATTTAGTAATTATAAATGCTATTGGAATTACTAAAACTGAAAATGATTACAATTTATATTTATCTTTAGTTGAACCAGATGAAAACACTTTAATGGAACCTAAAACTACCCTTCAAATAGCAACTGGTTCTTCAATTAATCAAATAATTGATAATTTAAGTCTTACTTTAAATAAAAAAATCTATTTATCACATCTAAATTTATTATTAATAGATGATACAATCAAGAAAAATGAATGGGAAGAAATAGTTAATTTCTTTTTAAATAATAATGAAACTAGAGAAGATTATTTAGTTGTTAATACCAATAATATAAAAGAAGCCTTAGAAAAAACAAAGTTTGGTTTTATTAATGAATTAATTGAAAACAATTTTAATGAAACAAGTAAAACAATTAAAACAACCATGTATGATGTTATAGAAAAAATTTTTAATCATGAAAAATTGTACCTTCCCTATTTAGAAATCAATGATTCTATAAAATTAAACGGTTTAAAAAGTTACTATGATAATAATTATCTAAAGATAAATTCCGAAGATGTTATTTATTTAAATTACTATCTAAATAACATTAAAACTTATAAATTTAGTTATAAATGTTTAGATAATAATAAGTTTTTATATTTAAATATTTTAAAAGCTTATACAAAAGAACTTAAAAATGAAATAGTAATCACTAATGAATTAAAAATAATAAATAATGATTGTAATTTTAGTAAATCAGAGATTGATAAAATTCTAAGTGATAATCTAAAAACTAATATTAAAAAAATAAGTAATAAAAAAATAAAAATAAAAAATATCGTTAGAGGTCTATATGAAAACAAATAAATTACAAAATTTTATCACCTATTTTCTTTTTAGTTTAGGTTTATTTATTTTAAACTTTAAAAATATTTCTCTTTTAGCAATTATACTAGGAGGTATTATAAGTATCTTTAGTATTTTCTTGTTTGAAAAACTAAATTTAAAAAAATCTAAATTATTTCAATTACTTTTATTTTTAGGTTCAATACTATTGAATATTATCTTCTTAAATAAAATAACCTTCTTTATATCTGATAATATTCTAAGAGAATTTTCTAATGTTTTATTAAGTTTTACTTTAATTTTAATTATTGCTCTTTTAAGTTATAAAGGAAAACATACCATTACAAAAAT
Source organism: uncultured Bacilli bacterium (assembly GCA_947628095.1). Classification (GTDB taxonomy): domain Bacteria; phylum Bacillota_I; class Bacilli_A; order RF39; family UBA660; genus RUG591. The sequence continues at coordinate 10,341 of CANQYO010000009.1, forward strand.
TTTACTTTTATCTTCATATTTTATTTTTTTTATATTGTTTATCGGTTTAATATATAATATTTTTTATTTTAAAACTAGCAATATAACTTTAAAAGTTTTAACTAGTAAAAATTTACTTTTAGAAACAACTACCTATACTTTTATTTTAATATATTGTTATTTTATAACAACATCTAATCAAGAAAACTTTAAGTTTAAGAATTTAATTATTAGTAATTTATTTCATTTTTTTCTAATGATTATAACTATAGGGATTTTAGGTTCTACTTTAACTAATTTATACGAATATCCATACATTGTAGTTTTTAAAAAAGTTAGTTTAATTGGCTTTATTGAAAGAATTGAAATAATTTTTTCTCTGAACTATCTTTTTATATTTAATTTTTTCTTATTTTTATCTTTCTATGAAATCAAAGCTTATTTAAATAACTTTTTAAAAAAAGAGAAAAAATTAAATTATCTTTTTCTCTTATTATTGATTATTATTTTTCTTATTAGTTTAACTACTGGTTCGAAGTATACAACTTAAACCTTGTTCTTGATAATATTTTAACTGAGTATCTGGAGGTAAAACAAAGTTATCAATATCAAAATCTGATTTTAAATAAACCGTAAAATCTAAAGACAAAAGTGAATTAGTTTCACTTTGTTCAAAAGAAGCTCGACCATCAAATCTTAATTTTTCATAAGTAGCTGCAATTTCTTCAGATGTTGTATCAGTTTCATTTGAAGAATTATCAGTATTTTCTTCAGTTGTATTAGGTTCATTATATTTTCTTATGATTAAACGTTGAATTTCACCAGCTTCATAATTAGAATTTATGGAATAAAAAGGACTATCACAAGTTAAAATTTGAACTACATCACGATTTTCTTCTACTTTAACAACTTTATCAGGCAATACTATTCTTAAAAATGGAGGTAAAATAATAAATAAACTTAAAAGCGTAATTCCTAATACACAAAAAAAATTTTTCATAGACACCTCTTATTATATATCTAATACTATAATAACATATTTTTAAATTATTTAAAAGGAATATTCCTGATTATTTCATGAATATTCCAAGATAAGTTAAAAAGGCTAGAAAAATAACCGATAATATCACGCCATTTACACGTTCACTTTTATGATTTTTATATTTTAAACCAAGAGCCATACTGATTAAAACCCCTCCAATTAAACCACCAATATGGGCAAAATAATCAATTCCTGGTAATAGAAAACCTAAAACTAAATTAAGAACAATAACCGGTAAAATATTTGTTTTCCAAGTACTTCCTAAATAAACTCGATAATAATAACCAAAGTAAAGTAAGCTTCCCATAAGTCCAAAAATAGCTCCACTAGCTCCGACTGATGCATAATTTGATAAAGCAATACTCATTAAACTACCACATAAAGCACTAAATAAATATATAACAATAAATTTACCTTTACCATAAAAATTCTCAATTTGAGTTCCAATTATATAAAGAGCATAAGAATTGCTTAATAAATGAAGAAGATTAGCATGTAAAAATGTTCCCGTAAGTAAACGATAATATTCATGGAATTCTCGAATATATGGACCATATACTGCAAACCTTGTAACCATTAAATCATTTCCAAATACAAAATTACCAAGTATATATATTAAAACGAAAATAGCTAATAAAAGATAAGTAACAATAATTTTTTTAGGTTCAAAAATCTCTTCATTTTTAACTGCTTCTACTCTATTTTTTTCATTAATTTCATTTGTAATTTTTAAAAATAAAGAAAATCCTTCTTCACGAAATTCAAAATTATTTTTTAAATCTGGAAAATTTTCCAAAATAAATTCATTTTTTAAAATATCAGCTTCTTCATGAGCATTAACAAATTTATAAACTTTATCTTCATTATTTAATTTATCTTGACTAACATTTTCTCCTAAGTCAGTAAAAATACTTAAAACTTTAATTTTAAAAGAAAAAGTTTTACGTTTTATTTTAGTTACTAGTCTTTTAGTCTTAAATATATCAAAATCCATTTGTTCATTATTGTGAATATAGTTGTTAACAATACGAACAATTTTAACATCTTCTTCTAAATTTTCAAGCCAAATTTCGTTTTTAGCACCTTGAACAATAATTGGATTATAATTTTTAATAGTTATAAAATAATACAATAATTTCATTGTAATTAAATCACGATTATTAATTATTTCTGTTTTCATTTTCAACTCCTTATATATGATTATAATATACTTTTAAAAATAAATAAAGAGAAAAGAAAAAACTAGTTTTACTAGTTTAAAAACTCTCGACATTTAAGTTAATATACTTTTTGTCATGTAAACTGCTGCTGGCTTTTAAAATAGTTCTAACAGCATTTATATTACGACCACCTTTACCAATAACTCTTGGTAAATCTTCACTATCAACTAAAACTTCTATAATAACTTTATCTGGTTCTTCACTTGGAAATTCCTTTACAGTTACCATATCTTCTTTAATTGCTAATGCCTTAATCAATTTTTCTGTTAAAGCAACGTAATCCATAATTAATTACCTTTCTTTGATTCATGAAACTTTTTCATTATTCCAGCTTCACTTAAAAGATTTCTAACAGTGTCACTAGGAATAGCTCCATTATTTAACCATTTTAAAGCAACTTCTTCTCTAATTGATACTGATTTTGGTTCAGTTAATGGATTGTAAGTACCAACTAATTCAATGTATTCACCATCACGTTTATTATGTCCATCGATTGCTACAATACGATAAACTGGTTTTTTCTTACTACCCATTCTTTTTAATCTTAATTTAACTGCCATATGTACACTTCCTTTCGTTCTTATTAATTATATATTATAAATTTATGATTGTCAACATTTTTTTGTTGACACTTTATATTGTATGAAAAAAGACTATTAAATAGTCTTAATTAAATATCATTAAACGAAATTATATCTGTTTTTATCTCTAATTTAGAAGCATCTAATTGACTAGAATACTGTTCATCAATATAAATAATTTTTAAATTTGATAATTTATTAAAAAAACTAACATCTGAAATATCAAAATGGGAATTAAATAAAGATAATTCTTCTAATTTACTTTGTTCTTCTAATAATTTTAATTCAATTATATTACAAAAATCTAAATAAAGAGTTGTTAATTTTTGATTTTTAAGAACATTAACGTTAAAAATAAGATTTTGAACTGGCTTTGTAATTACTAATTTTTTTAAATTTTTAAGTTTTTCAATAAAATTATATTTTTCTACATAACATTTTTCAAATTCTAAATCACTTATATTATCAAGAACACTTAAGTCATTTTCATTATCAAAAACACAATTAGTAAAAATTAAAGTTTGTAATTTCTTTAACTGTTTTAAAATTTTTATTTCTTTCTGATGTAAAAAAACACGGTCAATTATTAAAGTTTGAAGATGAGGAAATTTTAACAAATCATCAAAATATAAAGCATTCTCTTTTCCTAAAATATCTTTAGCAGAAAACGAAATTGTTTCAATTTTATTTAAATCTTCTGCATTAATATCTATAATTTTTTTATTTAATATGATTTCTAAATACTCTCGTAATGTTTTACTATTTATATTTATCATTTAAAATCACCTCATCTTATTATTTATTATAATCTTTAAAGACTTCATAATTATCAGCTTTATGTTCTAAAGCAAACTTCTTACTCATACCAAATTTACCCCAAGTAACATCAACAGGAATATATGATGAAGGGTCACTAGAATCTGGAATAACTACATTCCAAGCATGATTACCTAAGTTCATACCAAAACGATTAGTTGCAATACCTCTAATATAATCACATTCAATTCCACATCTTTCACATAATTCTTTATATACTTGGGCATAGCCAGCACAAACTAATTCGGCTTTTCCATTTTGATTAAAGTTAGTTATACCTCTTAAACTTTGACCTATTTTTAATTGGTCTGAAGCTTTATATTTACGCATATAGGTTGTTGAATCTCTTAAAATTTCATATATTTGTTGAGCTCGTTCTGCAGGTGGTAGGCTCATATCAACTTGTCTTTGTAATTGCTCTATTGTTCCAACGATTGATAACATTTCATTTCCAGTATACGTTACCCTATCTATATAACTAGGGTCTGTTTTATATTGAGGTTTTAAAGTACCATCTAAATAATTAAAACCACCATATACTGTAAACTCAACTTTTGATAAATCTTTAATTTTAACAAGCATAGAAGTTGATAACTTAGATGTATCATCAAGGACTATTTTAGAAGAACCTTGAGTTGTAATTTCATCATTTATTTTTGAAACTGTAGATTTTTGCCAATCAGTTAATTCTTGAAAGTTTTCAGTTGCTAAACCAAAAGAATCAGCTAAAATATTATTTTTTAATTGAATCTTAGAAACTTTAGAAGCAATATTTTTTAATAATACATCAAAACTAGGTGCTAATGTTGGAGATTGGTCTTCTACATGCACTACTTCAGTTTGCCCTAAACTAGTTTTACTACCCTGTTTAGCAATCATGGCTTCCATCAAAGATTTGTCTGTAGTACATTTACATATAGTTTTTGTTTGTCCACTACTATCAACAACGTTTGGAATTACCTCAAAAACATAAAGATTCGTTGGGTCAAGTAAATATTCTACTTCAGCTCCTTCATAACCTGAAAAAGGTGTTACATCTATTCCTTTTGTTCCTTCTGGAGCATATATTTCAAAAACTAAATCAAGCCTTTCTTGGTTGGTTAAAGACTTATCATATAAAGGTGAAGTACTTAAATAACCTGTTTCAGAAATTGTTTTTCCAACTAATTCAGTTAAACTTTCTCCAGGTTTTAAATATTGTTTTAGATAAGAACTATCAACTGCTCTATATAATACAGTAGGCTCTTTTAATGTACATTTACTAATTGCCTCATCTAATTTTGCAATAGTATCATCAACATGATATAATGAATTAATATCTTTTACAGAAGTTAAAATAGTGGTTATTTGACTATTAGATAATCCTTGATTTCTAAAAAAATCTTTTACTAATTCATAATTTTTATATAACGGTAAAGAGTAATCTAAATTTCTAACAAAATCGTCTATTGTAGTAATCATTTCTTGAGAAATTTCTCTTTGAGTAAGTCTTTCTTTTGATTCTAATATTATATTATCAAGAACACTATTTTTAGAAACTGTACCTCTTTTAATACCTAGTATCATATTACTACCAGTTGTATAGTTATATAAAGCCGTAGCCATATCTATGTCTAAACCATTTTCATCTAATATTTTAATGAAAGAATCTATTTCTCCTCTTTTAGTTTCAGAAGATAATTGATAAATTTCATTTAAACTATAACCATCGGCCAATTTTTCAATAATACTAGAATATTTTTCATTTTCAAAAATATGAGCAGGTAATTCTTTTTCAGATTCAAAAACTCTATATTCTGAAACACCACGAATTTCACCTGTTGCTTTTGAATCTTGTTCAATTACAGGTGCAGCCAAACTTTCTACATTTCCTTCTAATTGCACATCAATAGTTGGATGTTGTATTAATTTAATCATACTAGTAGGAACAGGATTTACAAAACCTGAAGATTTCATATGCTTAACATGAGCATCATTTGCCATATTTTGAAAACTAGTTGGAATGAAATATTGTGGCGTTGCAGGACATTCAACAATAACTTCTCCGTATTTTGCTGAAACGCCTCCTAAATACCAATCAACTCCCATGTTATTAGTGCGTATTTTACCATCGCTATCTTCATATTCAACATATTCATCCGTTACTGTACCCTTGCCTATAACATAACCTGATTTTACAATAGCATCATATTCTTCTACACTCATAGCACGATAAACATGGTCTGGCTTTAATTCATAACCATTTATTTCTTTAACTATTCTATCACGACCATATTGAAAAATCTTACCATTATATTTATTTTCTTCCATTGTTAAGCAATTCCAATTTTCAGAATTTGGGGTGTTAGATAAATTTATGGTTGAACTTACAATTGTAGGTTGATTACCAGTTACAGAGACAACACTTTCCAAACTTAAGTATGCAATTGCATCTTCTACTTTTATACTTTGAAGTCTAGATTTATATTTCTCAAATAACTGCAATGTGTCTTCTGAAAGAGAATTTTTATAATAATCAGAAAACCTAGAATCATTTAGTAATACATATAAAGTTAAAATATCTTGTGCATAGCCACTTTCTTCTTCTGGAAAATCTTTTGCTATTTCACTTAAAACACTTTCTATTTGTTCAATTGCTGCCTCATGGGATACTTCAGTTTGTTCAGTACTTTCACTCGTGATACCAAAAAAGTCTGCTGTGAAAGAATCATCAAAAGGGTTGTAAGTAGTTACATTATTATTAGCAGGTGCATCATTAATAACCACAATTGGAATATGATAATAATTAGCCCATTTTACTATAGCTGAACCATCTGAAATTTGAGAGTTTTTAGTAATTAGAAAATCAGGTTTTCTAACTTCGCCATTTGGTAAATATCTAGTAGCTAAAACTTCGTTATAGGCAAAAGTTGGGTTATCTATAAAATCTTGAACTGTATCAAAACTAGTATAAAAATCACCATAAAAGCCAATTTTTCCAGACATTGCTGTCATAGCATCATTATTTCGATAATGATGAATTTGGTCTAAAGGTATTCCCTCAAAACCTAATATAACCTGTACAGAATATGGTCCAGTCCAAGTAAAGTTGGCTTTACCATTACGAGTAAATGACGTTGAAAGTGATAAATTTTCATTATAAGGTAAACTACCATCACTCCAAATTGCTGGATTATCATATAACTTAGTAGTTTTTTTATTACGGTCAGTTTTAAATTGGTCATTAGGGTCAACAGCAATCGTATGAGTTATAAAAACAACGTCTTGCCCATCAGTATAATATACTTCAACATCTTGTCCATCAATATTTCTTGTTTCATGTCTTAAAGTTTCTATATTAGTTAAGTCACCTGAATGCATACCATAAGTTCGATAATAAGCAATACTATCTTTAATTGCTTTATCAATATTTTGAATATCAAATGTTTCTAGTATTTTAGAATATGCTCTTTCAACAAATTCAGGATTGTCACTATTCATTATAACTTTAAATAATTCTTGAAAATATTTTCCTTGACCATCTCCTAAACGATTAGAATCAAGTTGTAAAAAACCATCCATATAAGGGAAGATACTTTTAAAATATTCATGTATTCCTTCAATCGAATTATCATATAATTTAAGCTCTTCTAGTAATATAGAAGGTGTAAGCATCTCTCTTTTAATAGTAAAATGCGAAACCATACTGGAATCATGCTCTAGAAAATTTAAATAGTATTCATAATATTCAGGATTATTTGTTAAACTTTCTACTAATTGTAAACCATTAGTTTTTGAACGATATTTATCAGTATTATACAAAGTATAAATATTTTGCATTTTTTGATAATCATCACCAACATTATGTTTTAATATAGCTAAAGCAGCTAAATCACTACTAGGATGAAAATAAGATTTAAAATACTCACTATCTAAAAAGTTTTTAAAGTCTGTATCCGAAATATAAGCAGTTATCATTTCACGAACATTTGGAATATTACTTCTATCAAGTTCTTGAATATTACTTAAGGTTTTTCTATCTAAATTAGCAATTACGTTATTTTCATCTAATAATTTCATAGCATCTAAAACACTTTGTTCACGCCAATTAGGAAGCATTCCATCTAGTTTTAATCTTTCATCAGGAGTAAATTCACGAAATTTTAAAATATCATTTATTTCTTTAAAATCAACTGTTTGAGTATCTTCACTGGAATTTATTTTTCTAATTAAAGCCGCAATATTTGAAGCTTCAGTATTCGTTAATTCCATTCCATTTAAATAAGCTACCCCATCTTTATATTCAAATTGTAAATTAGTTGTTTCACCTTGGGCATTAACAAAAGATATATCAGTTGCTTGGGTACTTCTTACTTGAAGCTCATTCAAAAATCCCTGACTATCAAAAGTACCATCTGGTCCCACAAATCTCATTATATCGGTATTTTCAATTGGAATAATTGCTCCATTGTATTCAAAAACTAAACTAGTGCCATAAATTGGAGCATTGCTACCTACCGTTGAAATGTAAGTTGATATTAAAGTGTCAACAAATTGACTATTTTGTTCATCTATTTTATAAGGCTCTCCAGTAATTAAACTTTGAATAAAATCTCCAACATATAATTGGAAAACTTCTTCTTTCATTTCTTGAAAAGGAGAAACTACAAAAAGAGCTAACATTTTTTTAGCAAAAGGTAAAGAAGCCCATTGTTCTAAAGTTGGAGCATTTATTGATAATCCAAACATACCTCCGAGTAATTTTTCACATTCTACTTCAATTCCTCCATCAACAAAACCTGCTATCATAGCTTCTCCGTAAGATGCACCATTTCGCATTTCACTTCGATAAGTTCCACCTGCACATGATGTAAACATCGCTAATCGACCAAGTGTTGGTCCTACAGTTGGAATCATACTTAAAAGAAGAGATGGAGCCATATTTCCACTTGAAACACCAGCACTATGAAAATTCTTTAATACACCAGTATAGGTTTTACCACCAGAAATTTCTCCCATAAAGCCTTCAATTCTAGAGGCATCTTCTTCTGTAATATAACCGTTTACTACTAAAACATCATAATATTTTACTGGCCCTTCTTCCATCATTTGCATAACTGTATTAAATTGTTCATCATCTAAAAAGCCATTATCTCTTAATCTTATTAGACCTTCTTCATCAACATCTGCATAAGATTCAATAATTACATCAAATAGAAACTGAATTGTTTGAATTTCATAATCATTAATTGTCATATCATAATTTCCAGTAAAGAATGACTTATTATTTTCAAACCAAGATATTAACCCCTCAACACCACCCGTTATATAAGCAGTTATACAGTCTAAAAAAATGGGTTGATTAACAATAGTTTCAAATTTTATATAACCATTTTCAGCCCCTATTTTGGCATTATATTGTCGTACCTCTAAAGCACCTAAATATTCAAAAGCCGCAATTTCTCCTTCAGTTTCATAAATATAGTTAAATACTCTAATTTCTTCTTGAGACATATATTTATAATCTCTAAGTACTTGATTTAAATAATTTAAAGAATTGGTTCCTTCAAAAACTGTAAAGGTTGCCCAATTTAAATATTCACTTTGAAACACATCAACAACTTCTTCAGTTGTCAAATTTTGAAAATTTGGGTTTTCTTTTCTTACAAATTCAATAACAGCAAGCCAATTAAAACCTACATCAGGGTTTTCACTAATAAAACTTCCTGCTAATAGAAAAATATCAGTTATATTACAACTTTTTAAATCAGCACCGCTTTCAGAAGCAAATGCTAAGATAGTACTCATTGTTGCTACAGCCGTTAAATCGGGATTTTTATAATATGATGCATATTTGTTTTGAAATTCAATTTCTCGCATTTCTTGATTATAAGTTTTCCTAGATGTTCTAATATCAACATTTAAAGTTGCTATTTCATCTTCTAAAAGTGTTATTTTTTTATCTAAAGTTGCTCTTATACCAGTTTCAGAATCATAAGCAAAATAAGCTATAGCTTCATTGTAACTATGAAAAGTTACCTCTTCATCTGCTATAACAAATGTTTCAACTATTTCAGAATCATAAGTATAATTTCCTGTTCCAATATAAGTATCATAGATTGCAAAAACATTATCTCTTTCAGTATCTAAATTATCTCTATGAAGAATTAATTGGTCAAGTTGAGTTTGTTTTTCAGTTCTTGAGGCTTCCATTTCAGTAAGATTTTTTTCTTCTAGATATGTACAATATAATAACATTACCATATCAATATTACCATCATTTAAATAGCCTTCTACTTCAGCCATTTGCTCATCACTTAAATTAAATTGTTCAAAACTTGCTAAAATTTGTTCATCTGAAGTTTTCTCTGTAGGAGCTTGAAGTCCAAAATTTAAAGAGGTGTTAGACAAAGTTGGAGTTCCTGTAAGTTCAAAAGTTAAATTTTCAAGTGCTTGAACTGATGATTCAACACTTTCATAAAATTCTTGTGCTTCTTTTTTCTCATTTTCAACATTTTCTACAACTATTTTTTTATCTAAAGAACTTCTAGTTATAGAGTTCAATTTCTCATAACCATTTTTTAATTTTTCATTAGCTAAATTAATCTTATCTTCAGCAAGTTTTAAATTAGTTAAAACTTGCTCCATATCTGCAGTACTATAACTAACGCTACTCATGCTTCACCACCCTCTCCGGCTTTAGCTGCATTTTCACGAGCTTGAGCTTCTTCTAGTTCTTTACTTTTAGAACGAATTGATGATATATGCATATTTATTTTCTTTTTTTGCTGATTTATCATTTCAATTTTTAAGGCTATATCTTTTTCAATTTTAGTGCCTGCTTCATAACCTTTAATTTTTTTCTCACTTTCTAAAGATTTATTTAAATATAATAAGGCTTCATCAAGTAAATCAATTGCTTCTTCATATTTTTTTATTTGCCTACTAGCATTTCCACGATAATCAGTATTATTCATATTATCACCTATCATAATCAATTTAAGTTTATCATATTTTGTTTACTTTTTCAAACATAAATATAATTTAATTAAAACAAAAAAAAGTATATATCAATTTGACATATACTTAAACAATTTAAATCAAAAATTAAAAGTTACTACCTGAGTTAGGACTAAGTTCATTTTCTTCAATTTTAGCAACACGATTTTCATATTCTTGTTTAATTTCTTGAATTTTTTCTATAAATGGTGGTACTGCTAATTCTAAAGGTTCTTTATACATACCTTTTATTTTGTATAAATTAGCTTCAATGGTTGGTTTAAAACTTGAGTCACCTAAAGAATCAGCTGAATTATCATAGTTATCAATAGCTGTTTCTATAGCTTTTACAGCTGTTCGAACATTAGCAAGACATGTATCTATTGCACTTGTATCAACAGATATATTATTATTACCTTGCATATTATCACTTCCTTTCATTTTTTTATAATTATAAATATACTTTAATTACTATATTGTATCTTTAATTTTTTTTACATTGATGCATATATTTTAACTTGCTCAATTATATCATTAAAATATTGTTCTACGTTTGTTTCAACAGTTGCTACTTGAGTTTTTAATTGCTCCAAATTAGTTTCAAGGTCAGCTAAAAGCTTACCACTTTTTTCATCTTGCCATGAAGTTTTTAAATTTGTAACTTCATCTGAAATATTTTTAATTTGTTCATCAATAGCTCGTTTTAAATCACCAATTCTCTCACGCTCTGTTGACATGCTCATATCTGTTGGTCTAATTACAACCATCTTTTTTTCACTCCTTTCTTGTAAGAAGTCTCCTACAATAAAATCATAATATATATTTAAATAAATGTAAATAATTTTCAATTTTTTTGACATATTTTTACTTAAAATTCGTTTAGTATATAATATTGCTTTTATACCTTTTATTAAATTTCATTAATATAAATCTTATCATTTAATTTGTCTTCATCAATTTCATCAACAAATAAATATTTATGTAACTCTACCATGGTATGAATTATTCTTTTTTCAATAAGCATAATAAACGGAATTGAATTTTCCTCTAAATCTATTTTTGATAGTGCATCATAATATTCTTCTTTACATTCTTGATTGATATATATTGGAGGAATTTTCTTTTTTATTAAAAGCCAATTCATTATAGCTCTAGATATACGTCCGTTACCATCCCTAAAAGGATGAATAACGATAAATTTATATGTAAAATATGCTACTCGTTCAATATATTCATTTATTTCATATTTATCTATGTTTTTTATAAAAAGTTGTAATTCTTTATCTAGCTCATTAATTCTATCATTTATTTCATAATATGGAACAGGTTGAATTGTTCCTCTTTTTAATAGTACTGTTTCACTTCTATATTTTCCATTATCATCAGGATAAGGAACATATTTGAATAATAATGAATGCAAATATCCACATTTTTTTAATGAAATATTGTCTTTTGTATTAATTACATACCTTTGTAACTCTAAATTACCAAGTGTCATTATTATTTCTTCTCTATCATTTTTATAAAATCGACTATTAATACCATTGAAATTCAAATCTGCTAATATGTAATTTAACTGCTTTCTATCTATTATTACACCTTCAAGTTTATTGTCATTATAAATATAATTTTGCAAAAATTTTTGTCCTGTATATTTATTAATATCTAACATAATAAAACTCATTGAACTTATAATATTAGATAATAATTTATCATCAATTTTACTATCAATTAGTTCTTGTTTTTTTGCTGATACTCCATATCTACTCATTCTTTTTTTCAAAGATTCAGAAGATATATCTCCATCAATTAAATTTAAATCATAAGCTATTCTATTCAAGCAAGAATAAAAACTAACTCCAAAATATTCAGCTATAATTGTAATACTTTCAAAATCAATAAAACCTTCTTTATTCTTGTACTTTTCACATACAAGACTTAATTCATCTGTCGGCATAAGTAAATAACCAGCAAAGTCATTAGCATATTTTTCTATTTTCTTATTTGATTTTTTCAAACATTCAATATAATCAGTTGTCCCTATTTCTTTATTTAAATCTTTTATAAAATGACAATATTCATGAGCAGCTGTAAATCTTTGCCTTTGTAAACTATTATTTAAATTAATTCCCACAATTGTGAAATTATTTTCATCGTTAATAATAATACCATCTAAATTTTCAAATTCTCTTAATGCAACATTTATACCAGCATCATGGAGAATTTTAAAAGGGTCTATTGGAAAAGTTAATTTGCCACTTTTTCTTAATTTTTCTAATTCATTAGTTGCTAATTCTTCTGGTGTCATATTAGTTTTCCTTATTTTGTGATTTTAAAATATTTTTATATTCAATTAAATTAATAATTTCTTTTTTATCTTTTTCACTTAATTCGTTAAAACCTCTTGCAAAAGCAATATTATTTTTATTAATAATATGTTCTTCTGTTGTTAATTCATCTAGGCTTATATTATATAACTTTGAAAAATTAATTAATTCCTGTAAATCTATTTTTCGGTCTCCTTTTTCAATTCTTAATATAGCATCCCTTCCAAGATTTAAAATAGAAGCTACTTGTTCTTGAGTTAATCCCATATATTTTCTTAGTTTTCTCAATCTTTCACCTATTTTTTTATAATTTAATTCTTGCATATTTCTCACCTCATAAATTCATTTATATTATATGCAAAAATGTTGAAAAAGTCAACATTAAATATTCAATATTACAAAAAAAGACTATTAAATAGTCTTATCATCAGCCATATCTCGTTCTTTTTCTTTAATTTTCATTCTGTAATAATTTAACAAAATTTCATAAGTTGTTTCTTTATCTTGAAATTTACTATAAGAATTTTTCTTATTTTTAGATTCTGAATATACAAATCTTGTTGGTTCATGTCTTTGATATGTTTTTCTTGTATAGAAAATAAATTCTTCATTTTCACCTCGACCTTTTTCATGAGCAAGAGCAATATCAGGAGTTGCATATATATAATCTTGAAAAGGATGGTCAATATAAATATCTTCACCATTTACAGATGGTAGATGAAAATCTTTATCATAAACATAAGCTGCTGTACGAATGAAATTTTTTAAAGATATAAATTGATTTTCAAATTTTCGATTAGGAATTTCTTTAATTTCTAAATCACCTAATAAATGATATAAAGCATTCTCTTCTTCTTTTCTTTTTAAAATAACAGGAGTTCCATTAAAACGGTCAATATAAAGTGGTAAATCAAACTCTTCTAAAACTTTTCGGTCCTCATCAATATTTTGAAATTTAATCTTATTAAGTTTTGGTAACATCATTTCAACTTGACTTTCTTTTAAACCTTCAATTAAAAAGTTTAAATCTTTCATAAAATCTTCATATTCAGCTTCTAATTCTTCAGAATAAGTTCCTTTTAATTGTGAAAAAGTATATGCAAAATATTTTTTTAAATTCTTTTTCATTTGTTGAGCATAATTGAAAGACTTAGTATCTCTACTTTCTTTATCTACTTCACTAGCCGTATCTTTTTTATTATTGTTAGTTTTAGAAAAATAACTATTTTTTAAATCTTCTAAATCTTTAATATTCGTTATTTCTTCTAATCGTTGTAAATAATCATCAGCTAAAGCCTTAACTTCAGCTATTTTAGTCCATGAACTATCTTTTTTCAATATAGTTTCAAATTCTTCTTTGGCTCTTCTAAGACGATTTTTTTCAATAGCTTCTCTTTTGTTTTTTTCTAAAGCTTTATTAAAATCTCTTGAAAAATCAAGACGTAATCTATTTAATTCACTTAATCTATTAGCATATAATATTTTTTTTATGTATTCATCACATAATGAATTAACAAATGAATATAAATACCTTTTTTTAATTCCTTCTAAATAACTTTCAAAATCAAATTTTAAAATTGTCAATTTATTTTTTTCTTCTTCAGAAATAGAATTAAATTTTTTAGCTAATAAATAGTAGTAGGTATTTGCTTTTTTAGCATTATCATTATAATCAATACCTGCATTTAAATCTGGATGATATTTTTTTAAAAATTCTCGATGAGCATTTTTTAAGCTGTTTTCAGTATAGTCATAAGTTAAATTATAAAATTTTAAAGCTTCTTCTTCCTCTTTAGTAAAGCTATTATCTTTCATAAACTCACCTCTATTATCATTTATAAGTATATCACAGTTTATTCAATTTTACAAACACTCAAAAATATGATAGAATTATCATGAAAGTGAAGTGGTATATTCTTGAAATTTAAATCTTTTTTAAGGAAAATAAAACGTTTTATAACAAAAGAACGAACTTATCAAAATAAATTAGTATTCAATACTATAGTCTTAACAATTTTTATTTTTTTAATTGAAATGATTTTTAAATTAACTACTAATCAAAATATCTTTAATTTTTCAAGTATTAGAATTTTAATTGGTATAATTTGTTTTAGTTTAATTATTAGTTATATTGAATTATTTATAAAAAATAAAATTGTGATTAAAATTAATAAAATAATAATTTTTTTAATCACGCTTTATACAATTGCTCAAGCAGGATTTAATAATTTTATAGGTGTTTATATATCTTTTAATGTATCGTCTCAAGCTGGTGCAGTTATGTCATACTTTTTTGAATTTATAAAAAGTTTCTATTGGTATTATTATCTTATTCTTTTACCTTTTATAATTTTTATAGTCTTAAATATTTTGAATAAAAAACATATTATAAAAATAAAAGTTCAAGAAGAAGAATATAAACTTCAAAAAGGAATTGCTGCTTTAAGTATCTTTTTAGTTTTTGCTTTTTTATATAATTTAACAATTAATTTAAATATTTTTCAAAATAAATTACAAATAATTTCCAATGCTGAACTTTTCAATAACCCTACTAACCCAAGTGTAGCTATTAAAGAATTTGGAACAACCATGTTTGCTCTTTTAGATATTAAAAATTCCTTTGTAGCAGGAGATGAAAATTTAATGTCTAATCCTATAAGTTATAATCAACCTGCTAGTGATGTTGATGATAGTAAATGGTTAGATTTAATAGAAAATGAAGATGATATTGCTCTTAATTATTTAAATGATTATTTCATTAATAATAACTACACTGGTGAAAATAGTTATACAGGTCTATTTGAAAATAAGAATTTAATTGTTATTATGATGGAATCTGTAAATGATATTTTTATAAATGAAGATTTGTATCCTAATTTTTATCGTTTAGTAAGTGGAGGTTATTATTTCAAAAATAATTATTCTCCAAGAAATTCTTGTGCTACCGGTAATAATGAATTAAGTGGTATGATTGGTCTTTACTCTATTTATAATAAATGTACTGCTAATACCTATAGTGAAAATATTTACCCTGAAAGTATCTTCAATTTATTTAATCGTAAGGGTTATAAAACTACTTCAATGCATGATTATACCGAACGTTATTATGAACGAAGAGAAATTCATAATAATATGGGAAGTGGTCGTTACTATGATGTAGATGATTTGAAAATTTCTTATAATACTAAAAATGAAGAATGGGCAAGCGATGAAGACTTTATGAAAAAAGTCGTTAAAATATTAAGTAATTATAATGAAGATGAAAGATTCATGACATGGTTAACTACAGTTACATCACATCAACCTTATGGAAAAAGTTTATATGGTGATAAATATTTATATTTATTTGAAAACAATAAATACGAAGATTATGATATAAAATTAAAACGTTATATGTCTAAACTTAAAGTCTTAGATGATGGTTTAGGAGTTTTATTAAATGGTCTTGAAAAACAAGGAAAATTAGATGATACTGTAATAATTTTATATGGTGACCATTATCCTTATGGATTGCCTAATAATATTTTAAGTGAAGCCCTACCATATAGTATTGATGAAAAATATGAAAATGAACGTGTACCATTTGTAATTTGGTCAAATGACATTGAACCTAGAACTTTTGATGAATATACATCATATGTAAATATTCTTCCAACAGTAGCTAATTTATTTAACTTAGACCATGATTCAAGATATTATACAGGAACTGATATTTTTGAAAATGATTATGAAGGTTGGGTAATATTTGCTGATGGTTCATGGAAAAATCAATATGCATTTTATGATGCAAGTAATACTAATATTACATATTATACAAATAAGCAATATAATGTTGAAGATATTATTAAAATGAATGAAATAGCTGAAAATAAAATAAAATATAGTAATTTAGCAATTCAACACGATTACTTCAATTATTTATATAATGCTTTAAAATAATAATAAAAAGCATAAATTAATTCAATTTAGTTTATGCTTTTTTCTATTTTCTTTTTTTATTTTTTATTTTATTCTTATTATTCTCTTTCATTACCCTATTAACTAGCTAATTTTACAGTATATGGGTCGTCCATTGTGCCATTTCCACCTGATAATAATACTTCTTTTTTTAAATTAATGACTGGCCTTAAAGCTGGACTACCATCATCTACTCCTGCCCAAGGACTTCTAGTGTTCAAATCATTAACTCTAAATACTGCCGAAATTCCATAAGAAGATAAATAAGAATATGGTGTCATAGTGAAATTAGGAACGTTCCCTTGAAGATAGTAAGTTTTGTTACTAGCCATATACAAATTACCAGCATACATATCTTCGTCGGCTGTTATTAAACCAATTGGCTTTTCTAATTTCTTATTGCCTTTACCAGTACTTCCTTTGGCACTGAATAAATCATGTTCTATATCTTGACATATTAAACTAGGTTCATGATTTAAAAGTCTTTCATTTGAAGCATAATTTGTTCCATTTAAAGAGAACCCATCTCCACTTGACAAACTTCTATCATTACAAAATGTTGCTCCAGTATTTATATAATTTGTAGCATTTTTTCCTAGTTCTGTTTGAGTTTCAAGCATATTGGTATACCAACTTTCAAGTTCTAACTTAGCATTACTACTTATTGTATTTTCTCTAGTTCCCTCATAGCTCGTTGAACTATATGCCCAAAGATACGCTTGAAGACTTGTTGCATTATTAAATGATTTTATCTCAATCAAAAATTGACAATTTCCTGTCTCACTTCCTAGTTTACATGTATACTTATAACCTTCTGCAAGTTTATTTGCTGTATTCCACTCGGTAAATGTTCCAGAATAATCAGCACCTGTTAGTGTAAATGTTCTTGAACTTGCATCACTTGTATATCCTTTTCCAAAATAATATTTTGTTTTTTCGCCTATACCTACAAAATTTATTTCTTTACTTTTAACAGGAGTTTCTGAAAAATTTTCTCCATACATATAACCTACGTAAGTTGGGTCGTATGATAACTTATTATATACTATACCACTATTTTTAATTACTATTCCTGAAGAGGTTGCATTGGCATGGTTGCCATTATAAATTAATCTTATTGAACCATCTCCATTTACTCTTATTATTTTCCAATAGAAACCAGCAAACTTAACATTATTATTTTCAACTGCTCCTCTATAATAATAGGTATCTCCATCATTGTCTATTGTTTTATATAAACCAATTTCACCGGTTGCTTCACTAGTTTTAGTTAAGTCTGGTTCTCCTTTATCTCCTATTGCTTTCCTAGCTTCTTCTACATTATTACTTAATTGTTCGCTTACTAATAAGCAGTCTGCAAAGTTTGTAAAACCATTATTCTTACAATAATTCTTTGGACCTCTTATATGCATGTATTTTAATATTTCATAAGTTTCGTTTTCATTTTTTGTAAGTTTAATACTTATATCTGTTTTTAAGTCTACATCAGTATTTGAATTAATAATAACTTTCATAGTTATTTTTTTATTTTCATTGAAACTATATGTTTGACTTATTGATTGTACTTCATTATCACTTGAATTATCTTCACTATCCGAATAGGTAAAACTTATATTATCATTTGTTTTAGTTATATCTAGTTTCATTATATCTGCTGATGCAAGTGATATTCCTTCAACACTTGGATTTAAGTAATTACTTATTTCTACATTGAAATATGTTTTACCATTTTCATAATAGGTATTTTGATAATCTACTTCAAGTGGTACATTCATTTCATTTAAATTACCATCTACTTTGACTTTGTAACTAGCATAACTATTGTTCCATATATCTTGAGTATAATCTTTATTAGCATCTGTATTTGAGATTATTACACTCTCGTCTACCCATAATCTTAATGAATAATCTTTTGTA
>CANQYO010000010.1 GCA_947628095.1 uncultured Bacilli bacterium
ATACTTTTTTATACTAGGTAGATAAGCAGAAAAGAACTTTTTTAAGAAAAGTGTGACATATGATTGATTTCTCTAGAGTCATATTTAATCGAATTTTATTATATCTATTTACAAATTTATGTTTATCTATTATAATTTAATTTGTAGGAAGCAATTTAGTTTTATGCTAAATGCCTACCTTATTAATGGTTAGCATTGTTAATTTAATTAACAGTGCCTTTTATTTTTACTGCTAAAATCAAAATGATAATAACAAGTAATATTATTATGATATTTTGAAAAAAAATCAAAAAATCTTTTTTCGCCATACTCTTGACCTCCATTCTATCAACCAAGTTCCCCTGATTAAAAGAAAATAGAAGGCAGGCACCTAGCTCTAAATTGCTTCCATAGACATTAACATAACACACTTTATTTATTAATGCAACACCTTGAAAATCAAGGAAATTTACAGATTTTTTAATAAAATTAACTGAACCTTTAAAATCAAACTAAAAAAATGTTTCAAATTTAAAAATTCAGTTAATTTTTTTATTAATTTTTAATTTTTAGAAAAATTTCAAGAGAAAAATTTTTTGAAAAAAAGTTAAAAATAATGTAAAACCATAAGTCAAATTTTCTTTAACTTATGGTTTTTAATATATCGAATTTTATTTTATACCTTGAACTTCTACATTTTTTAATATGAAATCAACCAAATCAGAAGCCGAATGTTTATTAATTACATTTTTTTGATTATTAATCATTTCCTTTTGCAAATCATTATCTTCCAAGATTTTCTTAGTATTTGAAATTATTTCATCAATTGAATTAGATACTAAACTTAAACCATGTGATGCGAAAAAATTAGAATTATAATTTTCAACTCCTGGAATAGGCATAATATGAACCATTGGCTTATTTAAAACTGCAACTTCTGTACTAGTAAGACCTCCAGGTTTAGTTAGAACAACATCACATGAATTTATATAATCATTCATATTATTAACAAAACCTTTAACTAATAAATTTGAATTGTTTAAAGATGTAAGCTCATCATATAAATTATGATTATTTCCACAAATAACAACAAGATATATATTATCTAAAGCTTTTAAAAGAGATTTAACAATATCTTTCATTTTACCAAAGCCCATACTTCCTGAGGTTATTAAAACAACTTTTTTATCTGTTTGAAAATCAATTTTCTTTAAATTATTTTGAAAATCTTCTGAAATTGGAATTCCAATTGGAAGTAATACTTCCTGATTAAAGCCTTTAGATATAAATTCTTGTTTTAAACTATCATGAGGAATTACAAAATAATCTGGTTTAGTTTCCTCCCAAAATGGAATACAAGTATAATCAGTTGCAACATTAATTAACTTGATATTTTTTCCTTCTACCCTAAGTGCAGTAATTGCCATGGCTGGAAATAAATGAGTAGAAATGACTAAATCATAATTATTATCTTGAATGTATTTATTGATTTTTTCTCTAATTAATTTATTTAAAGCATATACAGGACTAGTAATTCCTGTTTTACTATATAATTCACCTAATTTATAAACACTCTTAAAAACTTTTCCATTACCTTTAGTTGAATCTAAATATAACTTCTCAGCTCGTAATGAAGATTTATCTCCTAAAATACTAAAATAGTCAACTAAATCACATACAATGTCATGATTAGCAAATTCTTTAACAATATAGTTGCCACATGCATTATGACCTCCCCCAGTACTACATGATAAAACTAATACTTTCATTTAATCACTCCAATTATTATTGAACATATTTACTAAATAATTTTTATTAAAAGTCTTATCTAAAAAACTTTCAAAAGCATTTTCAGGTGGAATTCCTTTTTCACAAGCTCTTGCTCTAACTATTGCACATCCTGTAAGTAGTAAATCAAATACTAAAAATGCAATTACAATTATTTGTAATTTTTTATTATGTTTAGGTTCAATTTTCGAAATCACATTTATAATTACAGGGTAAAAAAATTTTATCCAAATAATACCAATTGCTCCCCAAAAACAAGAAAATAATAAACAAATTCGTCCATTAATATTTAGAAACAAATGTGAATAATCCCAAGCTGTAAACCCAAAGACTAGTTCCATCCCCCAACTCATTACATATTCAATAATAGAACCACCCAAAAAACCTATCAAAAATAATTTTAAAGGTGAATCATTTTTAAATCTTATTAGTAAAGCACTTAAAAGGCAGGCACATATTCCATAAGCCATATTAAATGGTCCAATTACAACAGCTGAATGATTGATAAGTTTACCACCATAAACTAATGTCCAAGCACCTTCTATAAACCAACCCAAAATGCTTCCAAAGATAAACAACCAAAACAACTTATTGAAATCTAATTTCTCATTATTCATACTACTTCCACCACATTAATAACATTATACTACAAGTATATGCTTTTTGTAAAATTAAAAATTCAAAACTTATTAATAATGCTTATATGTTTAACTCTAAATAATTTATCATAAAAAATTGTTTTATTTTTAATAAGAAAAAGAAAATTCAAGAAATAAAAATCAAATATCATTAAACATACTAAAAAACATAACCAAGGAATTTTTAATATATTTAAATATCTAATTCCTAAAAGGAACAAAAAAACTATTCCGAAATAATAAAAATATAAAAAAATTATCCTTAATGTTAAAGCAAGCAATTTATATTTTTTAAATTCCAATTTAACTCCTAAAAATTTACTTCCTAAAGTACCTCCTTGAAAATAAGGAAATATTACATAATAGATAATAAAAATAACAAATACTAAGTAATCTTTTTTTAAAAATAAAGAAATAAACAATGTCAAGAAAATATAAAGGAAAAAATCTAAACAAAAAATTGTTATTCTTCTAAAACCTGAAACTACTTTTCCTTCTTCAAAAGCATTGTTATCTATTTCTTCTCTAGACGGTAAAAAAGGAAAAAATAATCCGATTAAAAAGTATCCTATTATACCTCCTAAAGTATTCATAATTAAATCGTCAACATCAAAAACTCTATAAGGATATGGATAGATAAAATATAAACCTGTTAACTGAGTTATTTCAAAAAATAAACTTAATAAAAAGCTAAAGAGAATTACCTTTTTTAAACTTAATTTAAAATAATATCTCAAATACATTCCAAAAGGAATTAACATTAAAATATTAAAAATTACAGTATAAAAACAAGGTTCTTTAAATAAGTTTAAATACGTTTCTGGATGACTTATAACTAATGTCGTTTCATTTAAAATATCACTTATAAAAGTAAAAGGAATTAATCTTACCATATAAGGGTTAAAAGTAACAGTATCTCGATTTGGAAGTGGCATAATAACTAAAAAATATATTGTTAAAATATATAAAATAAATGAATAAACTATTAAAACTCTTATTCTACTAATA
The DNA here is from genome assembly GCA_947628095.1 of uncultured Bacilli bacterium. Lineage (GTDB taxonomy): Bacteria > Bacillota_I > Bacilli_A > RF39 > UBA660 > RUG591. The sequence goes on from CANQYO010000010.1 coordinate 3,414, forward strand.
GAACCATACTTATGATATTGATGTAAAACAAATGGAGTTGTAAAGAAAAAAGCAATTAAAGGAAAGATTATAAATGATTTTAAAATTGTATATAAGTATCCCATAATTAAATATTCATTTTTTAACCTTTCCTTTATTTATCTTAAAATGTCTTTTTAAGATTTTAATCATAAAAACTAATATCTCTCCTTAATTATATTTTTACTTGAATAATAAGTTATTAAAAAATAACCTCCATAGATAAATACTAAAATAACAGCTGTTGTAATAATTGATGGAAGTAACTCGTCTGTTCCAAATACTTCTAATATCTTAACTGCAAATATTATTCCAAATATAGAATGAATTAATGCAAGTATTAAAGGTAATACAAAAAATATTGCAATTTGTCTAAATAAAGCTTTATTAATCATTTTTTCATCTGTTCCAATTTTTCTTAGCATTCTAAATCTTTCTTTATTATCACTACTTTCTGATAATTCTTTTAGTCCTAAAATAGCTGCACTACTGATTAAGAAAATTACTCCTAAATAAAGTCCAATAAATGTAACCATTGCTGATAAACCAACAGTTGCTTCTTTAATAGCAAGTTTAGTTGTACCACTTGGAAGTAAATATTCTTTTGCTTTGGAATTTTTATCTAATTCGTTTATATTATTTTCAATTTTTATTATTTCATTTTTATCATTCGTTTTATAATTACCTATCAAATAATTTTGATATAGATATTCCTTATCTATAACGTTATCAGGAACTAGTATAATTCCTGAATTAATATGATTACTAGACATCTCTAAAAATCCCGCTTGACATTCATTATATTTTGGTTTTAAAGTATGTCCAAACAAATTAATTACTTCAGCATTTTCAAGAGCAATATTTCGAACATTAACCATCGACTTAAAGTCAGCAATAATTATATATTCATCATCATTTAAAGAATATTCATTTATACCATAAAAATTAGCTACTTTATTATAATCACTTATTTTCATGATTGTTTCCATCGTGTCATATGCTAAAAATGGAAAATTAGTTCTAATATTATCTAATCTTGAACCTAAAGTATTATTCATTGTTAACTCCTCGGTTGCATAAGTATTAACTTCTATATATTCTTTAAAATAAGAAGTAATATTAAAGTTAAATAATTCAAACATTTCCTTAGCTGTATAATGAGAATTTTTTATTTGAGAATCATTATAACCATAAGCTCTATATTTATCATAGTACTTCTCCATATTCATATTAGTTTCAAACATAGCATCTACTGGAGCTAATTCTTTAATATTGGCATTCATTGAGTTTTTTATAGTAAGACAAGCAGATAATAAACATATAGTTACAAATAACATTAAACAAATAATTGTTGTTCCAAATACAGTTGTATTGATTTTACTTGAAAATTGTCTTAATGTAAAACTATTTAAACCTTTATAATAATATTTTTTTAAACTTTGAACAATTCTTAAAATTAGACCTGACAAAGACCAAAATATTAAAAATGTAGCTACTACTCCCATGATAATTGGTTTTATAATATCAATAACTTCTTGTAAAGTTAAAAATTCTGCTGTTACCATATGATAAGCTTTTCCAAGTATGATAGACGATATAATAAATATAAAAATACAAAGATAAGGATTTTTTAATTTAACCTTTTCACTTGTTTTAGCTCCATTTAATAAATCAATTAACTTACATTTACTAACACTATAAGTATTAAATATCATAACAAGTAAATACATGATACTAAAATAAATAATTGTTTTAATACAAGCAGAAGTTGAAAATACAAAAGCAAATTTTGTAAGATTAGCTTCAAACATATTGGCAACTACTAAACTCATAACTTGAGATATAAGTACTCCCAGTAAAAGTCCTACCCCTAAAGATAAAATTCCTATAAAAAGTGTTTCAAAAAATAATATTAAAGATATTTTTCTCTTACTCATACCAAGAGTTAAATAAATTCCAAATTCTTTACTTCGTCTTTTCATTAAAAAACGTGAGGCATAAATAATTAAAAAGCCTAATATGAATGAAACAAAAACACTAACACTAGAAAGAATTGTCATCATAAGCTCAATTATATCTTGAGTTGAAGATGAAACATTAATCATAACTGTTTGACTATCTAAAGCATTAAATACATAAAAAATTGAAATACCAAGAATAAGAGTAAAAAAGTAGATGGCATAGTCTTTAAAACTTTTCTTAATATTTTTAATAGATAATTTACAAAGCATCATTTAAATCTCCACCTAATAAAGTAACAACATCAATAATTTGATTAAAAAATTCTTTCCTTGTGCAATCACCTTTATAAATTTCTTTAAAAATTTTACCATCTTTTATAAAGATTACTCGATTAGCATAACTAGCTGTAAATGCATCATGAGTTACCATCAAAATAGTAGCTTCAAGTTCCTTATTTAAATAATTAAATCTTTCAAGTAACATTTTAGAAGACTTAGAATCAAGTGCTCCAGTAGGTTCATCTGCTAAAATTAGTTTAGGACTTGAAATAATTGCTCTAGCTGAAGCAACTCTTTGTTTTTCACCACCACTCATTTGATAAGGGTATTTTTTTAAAATATTTTCAATATTAAGTTGTTTAGAAACGACTTTTATACGCTCATTAATTTCTTTATAAGGGATATTTTGAATAGATAAACCTAAAGCAATATTTTCATAAGCAGTAAGTGTATCTAATAAATTAAAATCTTGAAAAATAAACCCTAATTCTTCTCTTCTAAACTTATTAAGTTCATTTCCTTTTAATTTAGTAATATCAAGTCCTCCAACAAAAATATGTCCACTTGTCACTTTATCAATTGTTGATATACAATTCAAAAGAGTTGTTTTACCTGAACCTGATGCACCCATTAAACATAAAAATTCACCTTTTTCTACTTCAAATGATAAATTATCTAAAGCTTTAGTCAAAGAAGAACGACTTCCATAATATTTTTCAATTTGAGAAACTTTTAATATTGTTTTCATATATTTTTTCCTTTCTTTAATCATTGAAAAAAGAAAATTACCAAATTGTTCAGAGTTTATATGTTTTAAAAATTTTAGCAATTTAACTTTTTTCTAAAATAATCATAACTAAAATAAACTCTTTTGTCGGCATTTTAATATTACTAAATCTTACATTTCTGTAATCTTAATTATTTTAATACATCAAAGTAATTATTATGATAAAAAGTTATTAATACTTTAGTATATTTACCATATTCTGATTCTATTTCTATTTTATGTCCTAATTTTTCACATAAATTTTTAGAAATATTTAACCCCATCCCCGTTGATTTTCTTTCTCTTCCATTAGTTCCAGTAAAAGTTTTATCAAAAACTCGACTTATATCAGATTTTTTTATTCCTATACCATTATCTTCAATTATTAAAGTTGTTTCTTTATTATTACTATTTGCTAATACTTTTATATATGAATTATTAATATTTCTTTTGTATTTAATACTATTATTGATTATTTGACCTAAAATAAATTCTAACCATTTAGCATCAGTTAAAACTTCAAAATCAACATTTTCTACTCTAAAATCAACTTTGTTTTCAAGTAAATAATTCATATTTTTTAAACCAACATTCTTAATAACTTTAGCTAAATTCACATTAGTTATAAAATAATCTTTTTCAGCATTTTCACTTCGAACATAATAAAGAACTTGTTCAACATAATTATCTAAACGTTCTAATTCTCCTTTTATTCGATTATCTAAATATTTTTTATTGTTAAAAGCTAAAATTAAACTTGAAAGTGGTATTTTAACTTCATGTATCCACATTTCAATATATTCTTTAAAATTATTAACTTGTTCAATTGTCTTTTTTACATTTTCTAACATTGATTTATTAATATCATATAAAGCAGTTTCTAAAATTTCTCCTTCATAAAAAGAAGGCTTGGTAATTGTTTCTAAAACTAAGTAGCTTTTATCTAATCTTTCGATATTGGTAAGTAATTCGTTATAAAAATTTTTCTTTCTAAAATAAGGTATTAGAAGAATAGATATTAAAGTTAAAAAATAAATACATGTTATAGATATAATCACTTCAGGTAAAATTTTAAAAGCTAAAAAAATCATAAGCATTAATAAATATGAAAATAAACTTAATATAATTAAATAAATTTTATCTTTTAAATATAATCGTAATTTCATGATAGTATATAACCTTGTCCTTTTCTTGTATCAATTAAATTAGTATAACCTAAATCTTTAAGTTTACTTCTTAATCTACTAATATTAACTGTTAAAGCATTATCATTTATAAATTCATTATTATTCCATAAATCAGTCATTAATTCATCTCTTGTAACAATTCTATTTTGATGACTTACTAAATAAGCAAATATTATCATTTCATTTTTAGTTAATATTACTTTTTTATCTTCAACTTGAATTATACCTTTACTAATATTTATTTTTAAATTTTTATAAGATAAAGTATTATTTTCTCTATTTACTCTTCTTAAAACTGCTCCTATTCTTAAAAGTAAAATATTGGGATTATATGGTTTAGTTATATAATCATCAGCTCCATTTGATATAGATAAAGCTTCAGAAATCTCAGAATTTTTACTTGTTACCATAATAATTGGAACATTAGTCTTTTCTCTTATTTTCTGAAGTAATATTTCTCCACTTAAATGTGGAATATTTATATCAAGTAAAATTAAATTAGGTGCTATTTTTAATATTTCAGAAATTGCATTTTCATAATCTTTTAAAACTACAACCTCATACGAATTATTAAGAAGTAACACACTTAATTCTTTACAAAGAATTTCATCATCTTCAACTATCATTATTTTTTGCATAAAATCACCATTTATTAATAATTATTATAACACCAATAAACTTACTTTAATCTTACAAATTTGAAATATAAAAAATCTATACTTTTTTTCGTATAGATTTCTATTTTTAATTAATCTTCATTATAATTAATTGTTTTAAAAGTAAACCAATTTGTTAAATTATCACTTCCATTTGCTCCTTTATTTCTTGTAAAGTCACACACATAATAATTTTTACTATTAATATAACAATTACGTCCTAAATAACTTTCTTTTTTATCTTCAGCAGTATCTTTTCTAATATTATTGATATTAACTTTACTCATTGAATAGCTATAATCAAAATTATTTATATCTTCCCATATATCGTCTTTTATAATATCAACAAAATTATATTTTGAATTTAAATAATTTATTCCAACACCTCGAGATTTATCATATGATTTTAAAAATGGGTCTTTAATATCTATTTGACGATATGTAATATCATTAAGCATTTTAGTAATATCATAATCACAATTTTTTAAAGTTGCATTCCAAGCTTTGTCATAACCTAAATTTTCAAGTTTTAATTCAATACTTCCACCAGTTGACGACATATCTACATAGTATTTTCGACCACCATTTATTTGAGTATTTGAACCAGTTACACACATTTCAGATTGTCCAGTTTTCATATTTAAACATACTTCTGGAAGTTCTAATTCTAATTTCCAAGATTCACCACATGAAACATCAGTATTGATACTAAAATGATTACCATTTAAATCAAAATTTTCATTTTTATTAATTATACAATATTGAGCTTCTTTTTTATTATCATTATTTAAATCTATTGTATCATGAACTAAATTCAATTTCTCTAAAGTTGTTTCATCTTTATCAACAATTAAAGTTGCATTAAGGTCATCAAATTTGTAATTAGAATTCCAATCTTTGTCATCAGTTTGATTTAAATAATTTTTTAATATATTATCTAATTCTGTTTTAATATTATAATTAAAATACCATTCTGGAGATTCATTTTCAAAATAATTTAAATTGTATAAAACGGCATTATAATCGTTCTTAAATTCTTCAACTTTGAAAGTATATGAACATTTTAAATTAGTTGATACTTCTGCATGAGCAGATATTCCAGCTCCATTAGTTATACTAAATTTAGTAGCACCATTTTGAATATCATTAATACTAAATTTTACTTGATAATTGTCTTCACTACATTTCTTAGTATAGTAACTATAGGTATTAACCGAACAACTTGAATAGTTATCACCATTAAAACTTAGATTACCATTACAAGCTTTAACTTCTTTATTAGCTGGAGCTTGGGAAGTATTATTATTAGAACATGATTTAACATCTTGAGGTTTAGGTGGTGGTAAAATCAACATATCAGTATCAGGTGGTGCAACCCATGAAGCAGGAATATAAGTACCATCATTGTTAACTTTATAATAAGTTAGATTTTCACTTGTACTCTTAGTAACTCCTAAAACAGAATATACTTTATCATGTGGAAATTTGTTACTATTCTTTCTACTACATACAACTGAACTACCACTTTGTTTACAAGTTCTAAAATAACCATCAAAAGCAATTACTTTAATACGCATATTACTTCCAACTACTGAGTCATTACGATATGAATAATCACTTCCAAACCCTGTAATTCTACTACTATAAACAACTAAAGGGAAAGTAACTTGGTGATTATCTCCTGATGATACTATCTTTAGTTTCAAAAAATAACCATTTTTAAAATTAGAATTTTTAATTACACTTTCATTATAAGTAAAAGTAAAACCAACATTTTCATAACAAGAACTTCTACTAGCAACACATTTTGAATTACTATCTTTATAACACATTATATTTGTTAAAGAGGTCCCACTTCCTTTTTTAGAACCAACTTCAATACTATTAGAATCAATTGCTTTTCCATTTGCATCTACTGGAACTATTGATAAAGTATAGGTATAATAATTACTAGCATTATTAGTTACACATTTACCACTATTAGAACCACTACCACGATTTTTATTAAGACTAGGAGAATGTCCATCATTAACTCCAGCATTAGGAATAGCCCAACCAACTATTTTAACATTTCCACTATCATCTTTTGTTAAAGAAGTAATATCATAATTATAATTACCAGTAAACGCCAATACATCTATCTTTACTCCTAAAAAGATAAATAATAAAAGTAAAATTACAAATATTTTTTTCATCATAAATCCCTATCTTCCTTATTTCTTTTTTTATTTACTATAACAAAGGTTACAGCTCCAACAATTACCAAAAAAGCAAGGACACCAATATATATACCATATTGTTTTAAAAAGTTATTTACACTTTCATTTTTTACAACTTTATCAATCAATGGTTTATTTTTATAGTCTTCTAATTCTTTTAAGAAAGTATCTTCTGAAATATTGTATCTTCCATATTCTTGACAATATTTAAAGTCTTTGTTTTCTTCACATTCATCACGTAAAGACCAAATATTAAAATATGGTAAATTTATAGTTTTAGTTGAGATTACTTTTCCAGAACATAAATTACTGGTATATGCTAATGTATCTACTTTAACATTCTCACCATTTAGAAAACCATCAACTGTATTATTTTTTTCAGTAAAACGATTATTGTTATCACTATTAATTCTTATTATTAAATCTGCTGGTAAATTATGAGCTGTAATTTTATATTTTACTTCAAAATTAACTTCTTCTGAAGATTCCATTGGTTTTACTTCTTCTACCTGATACTCATAACTAAAATCTATATTCTTAGCTAGTTCATTTAATCGATTTAATTCAGATGTCGAACATTCCGTTAATGCATCTACATTTAAACACATAATGAAAATTAAAATTGCTATTATATATTTTATTCTTTTCATATCATCACCTATTTTATAACAAAATTATAACAAAATTATTGGTTATTTACAATAAGATTTTAATATGTTATTATAACTTTTGAGGTGAATATGAAAAAAATTTTATTAATAGTTGGCTTTGTCTTATTATTAACTGCTTGTTCTAGTGCATATCTTAAAAATATCAATATAAAAGATTTAGAAACTAAAATTAAAAATAAGGAAACTTTTATCTTATATTTAACTAAAGAAGATGAACTTGGCACTACTTTAAAAAATACTCTTGAAAGTGTTGCTAAAGATAATAAATTAAAAACTTTTTATATTAATACTGAAAATTTAACTAGAAGTGATTTAAAAAAATTAAAAGAATATTTTACTTTTGATGAATCAAATATTATAGTATTTGTTAATAAAGGACAAGAAAATACTGTATTATCAAGAATAGATAATACTTACATAACAACTGAAGACTTAAAAGCTGAGTTTAAAACTCAAGGTTATTTAAATTAATAAAAACTATTAGATTAAATTTGAATTGTCCCATTTGGAGAAGACATCAAATTTCTAATAGTTTTTATTTTATTTCAATAGTTTTTTTATCTTTATTATCAGGACTTTTAATTACATCTATCACTAAAACTCCATCTTTATATTTAGCATTTATTTTACTATAATCTACATTTCCTACATAAAATTCTCTTTTATAAACACCATACGTTCTTTCTCTTTTAATATAATTTTTTTCTTTAACATCGTTATCACCTTTTTTACTTGCTAAAACTGTTAAATAGCCATGATTGAATTCTATGCTTAAATGTTCTCTTTTAAAACCTGGTAAATCAATTTCAATATGATATTTATCATCTTCTTCATAAATATCACATTTCATATAAGTATTAGTATCTAATATATCTTCAAACATAATTTCCTCCTTTATTAATATAACTATTTTTTTAATACTTATACAATTTTTTCAATCTTTTTTATGAATAATAAATTCTCTCAACATTTTAGTTAAAGCCCTTTTTTCAATTCTTGATACATAACTTCTTGAAATATGTAATTTCTTAGCAATTTCTTTTTGAGTTAATTCATCTCCATTATTAAGTCCATATCGATAAATAATTATTTCTTTTTCTCTTTTAGTTAAAACTTTTATATATTCACTCAATAATTTAATATTTTCTTTTTCATATAATTCTAAAGCAAAATCAGGTTTATCAGCTTTTAGTATATCAACAATTGTAATTTCGTTTCCATCTTTATCAAAACCTATTCCTTCATTGATTGAAATATTTTTACTGTATTTATTATTAGCTCTATAATACATAAGAATTTCGTTTTGGATACATCTAGCACAATAAGTTGTAAGTCTAACGTTTTTATTTTTAGAATAAGTATCAATTCCTTTTATTAAACCAATTGTTCCTATACTAATTAAATCATCTTGAAATGATGCATCATGTTCAAACTTTTTAACAATATGAGCAACTAATCTTAAGTTGTGTTCAATTAATTTACTCCTAGCTTCAGATTTTCCTTGTTGCATTTCTAAAATACACTTATCTTCTTCTTCTCGACTTAATGGTTCAGGAAATAAATTATTTGAATAACTACCTGTAAGAAAAAACATATTTGTAAATAATCTTATAATATTAAAAAACATATACCACCAATTAAGTATATGTTATTTTTATTTTTAAAATTATTTTTAATAATTTTTTAACCGAACAAAAATAAGTTACTACATAATTAGTAACCATGCCACACCACGTTTTATCACAAATTCTTAAAAAGCAAACTCAAGTAATAGAGAATATAACATAGGCTATTATTCTATATATATAATTCTAACAGTTCAATTATACTTTAAAAAAATGCAAAAAAATAAATAGTTCTGATAAAACTATTCATTTCGAGTTTAGAAAAAGTTGTACCATTTATATTATTTTTTAGGATAATATAAATTTTTAAATAAATATTATCAGTATTTACTACAACTACTTATCCTTGAGTTTACTCCTCTCAAAACAATTGTCCTACTTAGTGGCGATAATGATTATATTCATCATATAATTTTTCTTACCATATAACTATCAAAAGTAAATTACTATAAAGTATTATAAAATAATACTAATGCCAACTAGGCATATAAGAATAAAATAAATTATTCTAAATAGTCATAAAGACTATACAAGGGTTAAAATAAATTAACCACATAGACTAAAATATAAATTCATAAAAGAATAAATATTGAGTCCATACATATAATAAATATTCCAAAGAATAAATATTATAGTCAAAGTAATTGTACTTAGATATGTTATCTTACTAAGTAATTATACTTTAACATACTCTATTTTAAATGTCAACATATTTAGACTAATTTTTTTAATTTTTTTAAAATTTGTCAACTTTATTATTTTCCAGCCAATTTACTTTCTCCTGTTTTATAATTTATCTCTATTCCGTCTTGAACATTATAAACATAAATATTAAACTTTATTCCAAAGCCTTTATCTTCAATAGAATAACCTTCCATTTCAACACCACTTGCAAGCAAATTAGTTCCTTCGTAAATTGGTGTTACTCTATATAAAACATGATTACCTGTTTTCTTAATAAATTTAGCTACTTTATTTTCATAATCAAGCATAACTCCTGTATTCATATATCTTGTACAAGTAATTAAATTTTTAGGATTATCATTTTCACCAGTCAATTGATAACCGATTAAATGACAACGATTGTATAAATATTTTCCATCAACTATATTATATTTTACAGTATGCCAACCACTTGGTTTGATATTTCCAATACTACCACGTTCAGTAGTTGGCATTAAGTCTTTTGAAATATTAGCAAAAGCTTGACCGCATCTTCCCAAAATATCTAAATTACTATATTTTTCAAAAGTTTTACTTTCCTTATCCTCTTCTGTAAAATTAGGTTCATTATTGTTAATTACAACATAACCTTTATCGGAATATTCTGGAATATCTGAAAGAGCATAAGACTTAACTGGAACAATTTTTAATAAAAGATTACTAACCTCATCTTTATAATAAGTTCCAAGTAAAATTAATATAATTATTAAAATTTTTATAACTAATTTAATATCATTTTTAGTTTTTCTTTTCATAACTACCCTATTTTTTATACCTTATTTATCTTAAATATATACTATATTTTAAAAAAAGTAAATAAAGTAGAATTAGTTTTTACATTAATTATTATTCTTCTAATATAATTAAAATCTAAAAAAAGTTTATTAATCTTTTTTTATTTTTTTAACTTTCTGAAAGTGAGCTTCTTCTTTTAAATCACTATCTTCTAAAGTTAAATCACCAATTATTTTTAACGTTTTAGGTAATTTTTCATAATTATTTATAATTTCTTCATGAATATCAACATTAAAAGCTTGTTCATCAATTTCTTCTATTTCACTAGGCCAAATAATATTTTCAAATTTCAAATTCATATTCATAAAGAAAGTTCCGTAATTTATTTTTAAAGGTCCTCTTCCTTTAAAAATTATACTTTTTAATCTTTTACAATAGGCAAAAGCATAATCTTCTATATTTTCTAGTAATTCAGGAAAAATTAATTCTCGTAAATTATAACAGCCTGAAAAAGCCTCGTATTTTATTTCTTTTAGTTTACTATTAAAAGAAATTTCTTTTAAACTTAAACAATTCTCAAAAGCATTAATATCAATAACTTCTAGTAAAGGAGGACAATTTAATTCTTGTAAATTTATAAAATTTTCAAAGGTAAATGCTCCTATTTCTTTTAAAGAATTAGGAAAATTAATTTGTTTAATCAAGTTTTTATCAGTGTATGACATATTACTTGAAACTATTTTAGTAATTCCTTCAGCAAAAGTCAAAGTACCATTTTTTAAAGTTATTAAATTTTTAGCCAATACATACTTCTTACAAGAATAAATTATCTCTAAAGATTTTTCCATTGCTACTTTTAAACTAGGAAACTTGTAATTTGGGTAATTAGAAGTAACAGGATATGTTTTATTATTAATAACTAAGACTTTACTTTTTTCTAAATTGTTATCCCAACTACTCTCATATTCTATATCAAACATTCTTGTTTTATAAATTTCATGAGAAATACCTAAAAATTCTCTATAATAATTAGGATAATTTACCATTAATATTATTTTTAGATATTCAGGATAAATTTTTAATAATACATCTACTGGAGTATATTTTAAATACCAATTATAACCAAGTTCCTTTTCAATTTTTTCTTTAATAGTTTTAACATCATTTGACTTTAATTTTATAAACTTTTCGTATTCTCTTTCAATTATATCTAAATAATATTTTCTCTCGTCATGAAATGTATAATATACTACATTTCTAATAGCATCATTCATAAATTTCTTACTTAAAAGAAAAAACTTCATTTCATACAATTTATTCCTTAATTCTCTACTAATATCTTCTTGATATATCATTTGAATTATTAACAAATCATTTATTACTTTAACAAGTACCGAAACATTATCTAAAGTATTAGTAGTATTTAAAACTCTATTATATTTTTCCTGAAAATATTTAATAAATTTATCTTTATATTTTTCTTTTTCTAAGTCAATTTTTACTTCAACATTTGCAAATTTAAAAGGCATTATATCATGATAAAATGAATTATCATGAGTTACCTTATTATAATAAATTAAATTTTCTATATCTTTAATTTCTTTTAATTTATTTTCAAATATCAATTCATTTACATATTTATAAAACTTAAATTTTTCAAAACAACTTTCCAAATTAGTTAATTCCTTACTGTTATAACTTCTTAAAGAATTTATTAAATTATTAGCTGTTTCAACCGAATTTCTACTTACTTCTAAATTATAATCTAAAGCAATAATAGCAACTTTTAAAGTATTCTCTAAATTTCTTAAACTTCTCTCTTCTATTTCTCGTTTTAATTTTTTATCTTTTCCTAAAAAGCCTAAATACTCTATACTATGTTTTAAATTATGCCTTTGCTCTTCTTCCTTGTATTTTAATAACCCAAGCATTTTTAATTCTAATGTTTTTCTTTTTTCTTTTAAGATATTATTTAAAGATGCTATCTTAGCATATTTTATTTCATATTCAAGTAATTCATGTTGATTAAGTTTTACCTTTTTTCCTAAATCTCTTTTTATTGTTAAACTTTCTGCAACCTGTTCTAACTCATATAAAAATTTTATTAATAAATTAGTTATATCTTTACTTTGATTTCTTAATTCATTTGTATATTTTATTAAAGTATCAAAGTTATTAATATTTATTTCTTCTTTATAATTTTCTACTTTTATTTTATCTTCTTCTGTTAATTCTTCAAAATTTGGTAAATATATAATTTTATTATCAAAAGTTACTATATCATGTTCTTCTGAAACTACTTTTCTACCTTTAAATTTATTAATAAATTTCTCTAATATCTTCATGAAATACCACCATCAAATTTAGTCATATTATAACAACAAAAAGATTTATCGTCAAACACAATAAAAAAGGATGTTAACTCCTTTTTTATACATTACTTTAACATTTTTTATATAATCATATTTACTTGAATGAGAAACATATATTTTTATTTTTCTTCTCCTAACCTTTTAATTTATTTATAAATTTTTATCAACAAATTTAATAAACTCTTTAATAACATTACTAGTTTTACTTTCCATTACTGTTTTCTTAGCTAAAGTAATATTATCCGTAATTATATTATCAACATTATAATCAATCATTTTATTAATATTTTCTTCTGTATTAACTGTCCATACATATAATTCTTTACCTTCATTATGAACTTTTTTTACAAGCGATTTATTTACATTACTAGCTTCAACACTAAAGTTATCAGCACTATCTAGTAAAAGAATATCTCCAACTGCTAAACTCATGACATAAACTGTTTTTATATTTTTATCATATTCTTTTGAATGCTCTAATACACTATATACTTGAGAAGTTAAAACACAATAATCTTCATATTCATATTTTTTAATAATATCAATAACTGATTTCTCAAAATCTACTTCTTTTCCAGTTGGCTTTAGTTCTATATTTAATTTCATATTGTTTTCTTTAGCCCAAGCAACAACCTCTTCAAATAAAGGAATTCTTTCATTTTTAAATTTTTTATCCAAAAAACTTCCGGCATCAAGCTCCTTAATCTCATCATAGTTCATTGAAATTATTTCTTTATTAACACCAGTTACACGATACAAATTAGTATCATGAGAGACAATTATTTTTTTATCTTTTGTCTGTTGAACATCAAGCTCTACATAATCAGCTCCTAATTCTTTAGCTCCTTTAAAAGCACTCATTGTATTTTCAGGATACGAAACCGAAGCTCCTCGATGGGCTGTTATTTCTAAAGTCCTTACATATTCAATATTCAAATTGTATTTTCCTTTATATAAACCATAAGTAAATAACGTTCCTAAAACTAAACTAATTACCCCTAAAGCTAAAGTTATTTTCTTAACTTTTTTAGTAGTATTTTTTATTTTATTATTATTTGAAAATTGAATTTTCTTTATTGCTTCTTTACGTTCTATTTTATGAGTATAAAAAATTACACTTATAATAGCATAGCCTATAGGAGTTGATAAAAGAGTCATGAAAATAAATGATAAAGCTAAGAATAACCATATAATCGTTGCAGTTAAACTTTTAAGTAAAATCAAATTTCCAAAAACTTTGTTAAATAAAAATATTAAAAGAATACCAATTATAATGAAAAGAAAATAAAAGACAAAAATTAAAAACTCTACAAGAATTAAACTACCAATGTCTTTTAAATGATTTTTCTGACTAAGAGCTAAACTTTTTTTTCTTGCTTCTTTAAAACTTAAATCTTCAAGAACAAAATAATGCAAAGAATAAAGCCATCTTAAAAGAACAATAACTAATAATATAGAAACAATTACAAAAATACTAAGTAATAATTTATTATTTACAATAAAATCTAAAATGAACTCCGGTATTTTTATTGTTGTAATGAAACTAGAAGAAAGACCAAGGTTTAAAAAAGGAATTAAAAATAATACTAGAAAAGCTAAAGGAATATTTTTTAAACTAAATATTTTCTTACATTTATTTAAAGACATACTAATAGCATCCATAACTTTAATTTTTTTCTTATTCCAAGAACTATCTAAAATAATGATAATTGTAACAATATCAAACATGCTATAAACTGTAAGTAAAAGTATTAAAATAAGTAACATAACTAAAGTTAAAGGTTGAATTAAAAATGATAAAACATTTTCAATAGTAATATAGTTATAACCAGTTAATTTCATAATTAATGTAAAACTTTTCATAAAAATAGGTGTAAATAATAATAAGCTTAATAATTTAAAAATTAATTCAAATTTTACTAAAGCTCCCATATTATATTTTAAAACTTCTAATACTCTTTTTAATTTTTTCATTTTTAACTCCTAAATTCTAATATTATTTGATATATTATAAAAAAGAACTTTTATTCGTTTTTATTATTTTTTAGATTCACCAATTGGTTTTAAATTATATTTTTTATCATAAAAAGCTATTATAATTGAACCTAAAGTATTTCCTAAAATCATAATTAATAAGTAATAAAAAACTTTAAATGAGAAAACACCAGCTATACTAAAATAAAACATATTAGCAACACAATGCTCAAAACCACATAAAATAAATGCCATTATTCCCATGAATATTCCAATATATTTTCCAATAACATCTTGACATTTTTTATAATTATTTACAGCAATATACATAATCATTCCACAAAAAATTGCTAAAATAAAAATGCTTAATAAGTTATCATTTAATTTAGTATTAACAATATTTTTAGCAACAGTAATATAGTCTTTAAATCTTGTTAAACGTATTAAATTTCCAACTATAAATGTTCCTAAAAAATTACCTATTAAAGATATTAATAATTCAAGTACATAATTAAATTTATTAAAAAGTAAATATCCTACTTTTCCAGTATATAAATTAAAAGAATATATACAAACAGTAAGAAGTCCAAAAGAAAAAATAAATGAACCTACTATTTTATCAGGAATTGCTAAATAAGCTATTCCACCCATACTAATTAAAATTCCAGCATAAATTCCTTTAATTAAAAAATCAATATATTTCTTCATAACTACCTCTCTAATTAATTTAATTATATCACGTTAAATTTAAAAAGAATAGGAAAAATTCCTATTCCATACTTTCTAGCATCTTAATTATACTAATTCCATAACCTTTACTATTATCACTTATAACTGTATGCGTAACTGCTCCAATAATTTTTTCATCTTGAATAATTGGAGAACCACTCATACCCTTTACTATTCCACCTGTTTCTTTTAATAATCTTTCATCAGTTATTTTAAATAATATATTCTTGGTGTCACTATTTTTATCAACACTTAAAATTTCAATATTGAAATCTTCAACTTTATTGTTTTCTAAAGTTGTTCTTATTACAGCTTTTCCTTCTTTTATATCTTTAATTTCTCCGACTAAAAGTACATCCTTAGAATTATAATCAGCATTATAATCACCATATATTCCAGTCTCTTCATTTTGAATTATATTTCCATAGACAGTATCAAAATAAAATTTAGCATTTTTTTCACCTGGTTCACCATCACGACTTTTATCAATTGAGACAACCTCAGATTTAAATATTTTACCTTCTTTTATATCAAATTTAATATTAGTTTTATTATCTGTAATAGCATGACCTAAAGCCCCATATTTATTGGTATTGGGGTCTATAAAAGTAAGGGTTCCAATTCCAGTTACACTATCTTTTACATATAACCCTGTTTTAAAAACCCCATTTGAATCTTTTTTTAATTCTAAATTAGTAGTTTTATTTTCTCCATTTCTTTTATAACCTATTTCTAAAGTTACAAAAGAAGAATTTGTATCAATTAAAGATAACATATCTGAAACACTACTTACCTCTTTATCATTAATAGAAGTAATAATATCTCCAATCTTTAAATCACTTTTAGAATTATTAGTATCATAAAAACCAACAACTAATATTCCTTTATTAGAAAGATTAATACCAATATTGATACCTCCAGGAACTAAATATTTAGAAAAAGCAAAAGTATTAAGTGGAAAAAGAATAAATGCTAAAAAAAGTATTAGTAGTCTTCTTTTAAAATTCATAATATCACTTCCTTTTAAAATTGACTACAATACTATTATTAACAAAATAAATAACAATATTAAAAATTTACTTATTTAAAAGTTCCAATATTTTACTTTCTAATTTTTTAGCTGTAAAACCACTTCCTTTTAAAATTGACTACAATACTATTATTAACAAAATAAATAACAATATTAAAAATTTACTTATTTAAAAGTTCCAATATTTTACTTTCTAATTTTTTAGCTGTAAAACCAAAATAATCTAAAACTTCTTCTTTTGTTCCTGATAAACTAAACTCATTTATTCCAATTACAGTGTCAGTTAAACCATAAAAATATTCTTTAACTCCTAAAGTAATTCCAATTGTTTTTTTAGTTAAAAGTTTTTCTTTTAATTCTTTAGTAACATTTTTTAAGCATGGAACACTTATTACTCTATTATCTATATTAATTTCTTTTAAATTTTTAGATAATTCTAAAACTATTCCTAATTCTTCACCATTAGTAAGTAAATTAATATAATCATTTGTATCAGGTTGAGATACAACATACATTCCATTAACTACCTCACTAGTTTTAGTATTAGGAGAAATTTCTCTATTATCTCGTGGTAAAACTAAAGCTGCTGGCTCTTTATTTTTTAATATTTCTAAATAAGAACCTAATAACTCATTTATATCAAAAGGTCTATAAACTTTTAAATTAGGAATAATCTCTAAAGCCATTAACTCTTCAATTGGATGATGTGTTCTTCCATCTTCCCCAACTGTAATAGAATCATGAGTAAAAATATATAAAACTGGTAAATTCATCATTGCTGACATACGAATACTTGGTTTCATATAATCAGAAAAAGTTAAAAATGTACTACCAAAAGGTCTTAAACCACTAAGAGCCATACCATTTAAAATTCCACCCATTGCATGTTCTCTTATACCAAAATAAATATTTCTACCACTATAATTATCTTTACTAAAAGTATCAAATTCTCCTAAAGCCGTTTTACAAGATGAAGATAAATCTGCACTTCCTCCAATTAATAAATCAAAATTTTTAGCAATACTATTTAAAATTTCACCAGATAAATCTCTCAATGATTTATTTTCATAGTCAATATCAATATTAGGTAATAAATAAGTATTTTCATGATTCATTAATTTATCAATTAAAGTTTTATCAGGAGTACTTTCATATTTTTTTAACCACTCTTGATAATACTCGTCACCTCTCATTTTAACTTGTAATTTAAAATCTTCATAAACTTCAGAATTAACAGTAAAAGAAGTATCATATAAACCTAATTTCTCTTTAACTTGAGCCATATCTTCATCATCTAAAGGTTTTCCATGAACTAAATTTGTACCAGCATTTTTAGAATATTCTCCTATAATTGTCTTAACTATAATAATACTTGGTAAATTAGAATTTTTAGCTATATTTATAGCTTCATCAATACTTTTAGCATCACTTTCTACTTCTTGAACATTAAAATTAATACTTTCAAAGCGTTTTTTTAAATCTTCTGTGCTAGATGTTTTTAAACTACTATCTAAAGTTACATCATTACTATCACATAATACGATTAATTTATTTAACTTTAAAGTTCCAGCTAAAGATAGAGCTTCATAAGTTATTCCTTCTTCAAGTTCTCCATCACCACATAAAACATAAGTATAATAATCAATTAAATTATTTGTTTTAGTTTTTAAATAACAACTTGCCATACTTAAACCAACAGCATTAGCTATTCCTTGTCCAAGTGGTCCTGTTGTTGCTTCTACAAGTGGTAAACCATATTCTGGATGACCTGGCGTTTTAGAATTAATTTTTCTTAAATTTTTTAAATCATCAAGTTCTAATATTCCTAACATATATAAAATACCATATAAAAGAGGTGCACCATGTCCTGCTGATAAGATAAATCTATCACGATTTACAAAATCTAAATTATCAAGACTTATATTCATATGTCTTCTAAAAAGTGTATATATTATACTAGCAGCTCCTAAGCATATTCCAGAATGTCCAGATTCTGCCTTTTTAATCATATCAATTGCAAGACCTCTTAAGTTATTAATTCCTTTAGAATCAATCTCATAATTTTCCTTATTTCCAATTGTAAACATAATTTTTATTAATCAAATTTTTCATTAAAAATTGATTATCCTCCTAAATTAATTATAACAAACTTTAAAACAATAAAAAATACTCTTTGACAAAAAAGTCGAAAGTTGTATAATAAAACCATAAAGGACGTAATATGAAAAAACAAATTTACAATATACAAATTACTAATAATAAATTCATAGTAACTTATGACCAATTTCCATATGAAAGAGATATTATTCCTTATAATGAATCTACTAAAAAAATGTTAATTAATACTTTAAAAGCAGAAAGTAAGATTTTAAATATTAAAAAAGAATTATTAAAATCTGGAAAAGTTCTTATAATTGCTTTAAATATT
This sequence comes from uncultured Bacilli bacterium, assembly GCA_947628095.1. Classification (GTDB taxonomy): domain Bacteria; phylum Bacillota_I; class Bacilli_A; order RF39; family UBA660; genus RUG591. The sequence continues at coordinate 22,787 of CANQYO010000010.1, forward strand.
TTAAGTATATTTGGAACAATTTTTAGTCTTGTACTTTTTAATGATGTCCTACTTAAAATTGCTATGTCTTTTGCTTTTTTAGAAATATCTATTATCTTAATATTTGTAACTTTAGGAATTGATTGTTCTATAAAAGAATTAAAAAATAAATTTAATTATGATGATTTACTAAAAGCTGAAAGACATTATTTAAAGAAAAAGAAAATTATAGATTTTAAAAAATATCGTGAAAATATTATGCAATCTAATGTATTAAATTATTCTAAAAATCAATCACCTAGAACTTTAAATAGAGATTTAGAAACAAAAATTATTAAATTTAAACAAAAATAGAAAGAAATAAATCTTTCTATTTTTAAGTTAAATCATATTTTCAAAGTCTTCACACATATCTTCTTCTAAAGACATCATTTTTTCTTTTGTTTTAGGGCTAAGTACAAATTTATATACTAATACGCCTGCTCCTAACATAACTGGAACAAGTCCTAAAACTACTCCTTTTTTTGTGCATTTCATTTTATCACCTTCTAAAATATGATTAGTACCAAAGGGTACCACTTATATTATGGTTATTTTTTTCTTTATTATACTTTTAATTAAGAATATCTTTGTTTAATTTTCTCACACAAATCAGTCTTTCGTTCATTGTTATTATTATTTAAAACACCTTTTTGAAATGCTTCTGCTTCACCTATTAAAATTAATCTTTGTTTACTTCTAGTAATTCCCGTATAAACCAATTTTCGATAAAGCATTCTTCCATATTCTTTTAAAATAGGTATTAAAACTGTTTTAAATTCACTTCCTTGAGATTTATGAATACTAATTACATAACCTAAAGTAAAATTACCAAAAGTTGCTTTAGTAAATGTTACTATATTACCATCATAATCAATTGTAACTTCTTTTTTTATAGTATCAATTTTAATAATTATTCCAATATCTCCATTATAAACGTTATCATCAGGCATATTCATAAGTTGTAATACTTTATCACCAACTCGATATATAACATCATATATTTCAATTTCTTCTTTTTTAGAACTTTTCGGATTGAAAACTTCTTGTAATATTTGATTTAAGTTATTAATTCCATTTAAAGTTTTATACATTGGAGCCATAATTTGAAAATCATGATAATCAACATTTTTATAATCTTTTGCAATTAATATTAATTTTTCTCTTAGAGTATCGCTATCTGCTTTATAAAAAACTAAATCTTGATTTTGATTAAATAAATCATAGTTAACTTCACCATTATTAACATCATATGCTAAATTAATAATACTAGAATCATCACTTTGTCTATATAAATTTTTAAGTTTAACAAGTGAAAAAACTTCACTATCAATTAAATCTTTTAAAACTTCACCTGGTAACACACTTGGTAATTGATTAGAATCACCTACTAATATTATTCTAGTATCATATTTTAAACCATTTAAAAGTGAACTAAAAAGAATTGTATCTAACATACTAACTTCATCTATTATAACTAATTTAGCATTACTTTTATTATATTCATTTACTTGAAATTTATTGGTATCTTTATTCCATTTTAAAAATCTATGAATAGTACTTGCTTTATATGTAGTAGCTTCCATTATTCTCTTACTAGCTCTACCAGTTGGAGCTAAAAGTACAACTTCATCATCTAAATCATATTTTAAATTAAATATATCACGATACATTGAAACAATTGATTTAATAATTGTTGTTTTACCAGTTCCCGGACCACCTGTTATAATTAAAAAATTTTTAATAAAAGCTTTCTTAATAGCTTCTTTTTGATTTTCGTCATAAATAATATTACTAGTTTTTTCAAATTCTGATATTTTTCTATCTAAATAATCTTTTTTATAAGTAATATCTTCTTTATTATTTAAATAAGTTAATCTTTTAACAATGTTACTATCAGCTTCAAAATACTCCATTAATTGATATTTTAAATCTATTTTTACAATTCTCAAATTATTAACAAGTATATTTAAATTTTCTAAAAAATCGTCATAAGTTGTTTCATAATTAATAATAATTTTTAAATATTTATATATTTCTTCTTCAAAAAAATATGTATCTCCTTTTTCACTTCCAAGAATACGCATAGTATTAACAATACCAGCTCTTATTCTTCGTTCATCATTTTTTGAAAATTTGTTTTTAAGAGCAATTCTATCTATTTTTTGAAAACTAATTTTTTCTAAATCATAAAAAAGAGTGTATATATCATTATTGATTACTTCAATTGTCTTTTCTTTGTAATTTTTATATATCATAGTTGCATCATTTGAATTGAACCCTAATTCAGTTAAACTTAATAAAGTATCTGTACTATTATCTAATTCTTGAATTTTTTTAGAAATTGTTAAAATATTTTTTTCAGATAATGACTTTACTTCCCTTAAAACATTTTTATCTTTTTTAATTAAATCAATTGCCTCGTCACCTAATTGCTCATAAATTTTTAAAGCTTTAGCTTCTCCAATTCCTTTAAACAAACCGCTTGAGAAGAAAGCAACTATACTATTTTTATCTTCAGGTATTACTTTTTGATAACTTGAAACATTAAATTGTTCACCATATCTTGAATGTTTCCCAAATTCACCTGTAAGTGATAAATCAATATTTTCATCAATATCATAAAAATAACCTGTAACGTTAATAAATTTACCATTATATTCTTTATTAACATCATTTTCTTTAACTTTAAAAACTAAAACATAATAATCATTGTCTGATTTAAATATGGTTCTTGTTACACTACCAACTATATTACTCATCTAACACCTTTTGACAAACTTTGCAATAATACGTACTTCTTCCACCAATTTTTTTAACTATAATAGGACTATTACATATTGAACAAGTTTTTTTAGTATGAACTAAAAGTTTATCTTGATAACTTCCAGTTACTCCTAAACTAGATGTATAACTTCTAATAGTTGTTCCTCCTAATTTTATAGCTTCTGTTAAAATTACTTTAGAGTTCTCAATAATTTCTTGACATTCTTCATTTGTTATTAAATTAGCTTTTTTAAATGGTGATATTTTACTCTTAAATAAGACTTCATCAACATAAATATTTCCAAGACCAGACATTATTTCTTGGTCTAAAAGAACTGTTTTAATAGGCAATTTTTTATTTTTAAATTTTTCTAATAAATAAGTAGAAGTTAATTCTTTATTAAATGGTTCATATCCTAATTTATTTAATGGTGTATCTATAAATAGTTTATCCTTATCAACTAAAAACATAACACCAAATTTACGAACATCTTTATATCTTAAAACTTTACCATTTGAAAATTCTAAAATAACATGTTCATGCTTCTCATGTTCACATTTATCTGTATAAAAATACTTTCCTTCCATTCGAAGATGACTAACAAGGTCATAATTAGTTGTTTCAAATACTAACCATTTTCCATATCTTTTAATATCAATAATTTCTTCTCCAATTAAATTTTTTTTAAATTTTTGAATATCAGTTTTTATCATTTCAGGATAAGTTACTGTAACTTTTTTTATTTTTAAACCTATCAAATCTTTTTTTAAAACTCTTCTTACGGTTTCAACTTCTGGTAATTCAGGCATATTCTCACTCCTTAAAAAAATTTTATAATTGTTGTAAACTTTTAAGAAAAAAAGGAGAGATTTTATTTTGAATATTTTATACTCTATCTTTTTCTTACTTACTATTTTTATTTTTTAATTACTTATTATTAGTAATCAGTTTTCTACTTTATTATAATCAATACTTGTGAATTTATCAAGTTTTTAATATGGTATTTTTGTTAAATATCTTTTGATAAAAATAATTTCATAGTTACAAGTACATTTTATATCTAAAAGCAAAAATTAAATTTTTTAAAAAAATTTTAAGGTAAAAAATGAACTAAGGTTTATTCTTAGTTCATATAAATTCTATTTTCGTTTTTATTATTGTTCTTATTTATTCTCATTCATTACCTTAATTAACTTGCTAATTTTACCGTATATGGGTCGTCCATTGTGCCATTGCCATTTTTTACTAAAACGTTAGAGTTTAAATTGATTACAGCCCTTAAACCACCAAATGGGTCACCAACACTACCACCGGCAAGAACTCCATTTTGAAATAATCCTATTATATTAGAAGTTCCATATGAAGAATTAGACGTGCTAGGTGTAAGAGTTAAAAACAGTTCTCCTGTATAAAGATAAAATTTCTGAATTGAAACATTAATAACAGCTCCAGCATAAATCATTTCATCAGATGTTATTAATCCTATTGGTTTTTCTAATTTCTTGTTACCTTTTCCATTACTTCTTTTTGTACTAAATAAATCATATTCTACATCAGGACATACTAAGCTCGCTATTCTTTTAATATAATTTCTATCATATGCTCCATAATAAGTCGTTGGAACTGCTGAATAACCATTTCCATTTCCTTCTTGAGGAGATAAACTTCTATCATTACAAAAGGTTGCATTATTACTTATATAATTAACTGCATTAATTCCTAATTCATTTGTTTTTTCTAATTTTGTTTCATACCAATTTTCAAGTAAAGTTTTAGCATTACTACTTACCATATTTGTTCTTGTATTTTCGTATGAAGTTGAATCATATGTATAAAAATAAGCTTGAATTGAAGTTGGATTATTAACCTTAATCATTTCTATTAATAAATCACATTTATCTTCTGATTGTAAATAGCGTATACAAGAGTATTTTTTATCACTTGCTGATGATGTCCAATTAGCTACTGTACTCTTTACCTTATTTCCTGTTAATGTAAATTTTTTAGAATTAGTATCAGTTGTATAACTATCTGCAAAATAATATTCTGTATTTGCATCTATATTTAAATAATTAATCTCATCACTCTTAATTGGATTTGCAGAAAGATTATCTCCATACATATAACCAATAAAGGTAGGAGCAACAAGTCCTTCATTATATTTCTCTTTTTTTCCAGTTACAGAAACTTGTTCTATTCCTGTTGCATTAGCATGGTCTCCATTATAAATAAGTCTTATTGAACCATCGCCATTTATTCTTACTATCTTCCAATAAAAACCAGCAAACTTAACATTGTTGTTTTTTACATCTCCTCTATAAAAGTATGTATCTCCATCATTATCTATTGTCTTATACATTCCATTCTCATTGGCTTGTTCACTTGTCTTACTTAAGGTTACTTCTCCTTTTGCTTTGATTGCTTCTTTTGCTTCATTTACATCACTTGCACTCATTTGCTCTGTTATTAATAAACAATCACTTAAATTATTATAACCTTTCTTTATACATGTACTTGTTATCTCGTCTATATGTATTCTCTTTAACATCTCATATGTTTCATTGTCATTCTTTGTTAGTTTTATATTTATATCTGTATCTATCTTAGAATATGAATTACTTGTTGGAAATACTTTTATATTTATTACTTTATTTTCATTGAATGAATATGTTAAATCTAATGTGTTTTTCTTTTCTGTAGAGCTTCCATTTTCACTATCAGAATATGTGAACATTAAATCATTATTATTTGATGTTATTTGTAATTTCATTGTATCTAAACTTGCTAAACTTAAACCTGCTTCTTGTGGGTTCAAGTAATTACTAATTGATACTAAGATATATTCCTCTCCATGTTCATAATAAGTGTCTTTATTATCAACTGATAATGGAATATTCATTTCGTTTAGATTTCCATCTACTTTGACTTTGAAACTAGCATAGCTATTATTCCATACATCTTGTGCATAGTCCTTATTAGCATCTGTATCTGATATTATTACACTCTCGTCTACCCATAATCTAAGTGAATAATCTTTTGTATAGTTTTCTGTATTAGCCTCTATTTTCTCTGCCCATATTCTGGTATCATTAAGTGATTTATATCTATTAGCATTTACTAATACATCTTCTCCACTCGTTAGATAGACATCTATATCCTCGTCTTTTAATCTAGTTTTACTTGCTTGTTCCTCTCCATAGACTATACTTATTCCATAATAGATATCTTTCTTACTTTGATTCTTTCCAGTTATTGTAAATTTAAAGATATTGTTATTTAACTTCAATGCTGTTTCTTTATCCATTGGAACTGCATCTGTTAAATTTATTTGGTTAGTTTCTGTATAGTTCATGTAGATATCACCAGTTACTAAAACAGAATTTTCATTACCATTTAAAGTAAAATTTACAAATGCATATGTTACTCCAAATACTGTTAATAACATTACTA
>CANQYO010000011.1 GCA_947628095.1 uncultured Bacilli bacterium
AAAATTAACTAGATATATGTTAGATTTTAACAATATAGAAAAACTGATATTTGAAATTATTCCAAGTATCAGTTAACTTTTTATTTTTTTAAGCGATTGCCATACAAATTGACCTTTTTATGAATTATAAACAAACAAAAAATTTTTTATAAATTAAAAAATACCATTAATAATAATGATATTTTAAAATAAAAATTTATAAGATTTTATGATTCACCATAAAAAGATGATAAATCACGAGCATGAAAGCTTACTTTTAAATCTCTTTCACTATATCTTTTTAGTCTAATTCCTCCCGGTGTCCAATTACTTACACTGTCCGGATTTCCATTACGACTAGTATCGGCAACAATTATACTACCATTTTCTTCGTATTGATTATCCATTACTAAAGCTACATGGCTATTGCTATAAACAAGGTCTCCTGGTTTTAAACTAGCAAAATCAGTTTTTTCTCCTAATGAACTTACCGTTTTTACAGTTGCATTATTAAAAGGAACAGCTTTGTTTAAAGACCAACACGTAAATGATGCGCAATCAGCTCCTTCAGATACAAGAGTTTCAGTATCATAAGGTTTATTTATTCCGTGATGAATAGGCTGACTAGAACCATAACGATTACCTTCCCAACTTAAAACATATCTTGTAGTAAAATGGTTCTCTTCTTCAAGAGCAATAATTGTCATAGCTGCTGTTACAGCACGAGTTCTTGGGTCAGCATTTCCAGCTGCCTCTTCAATTCTTCTATCTATTTCATCAGCTGAAACAAAATCTGCCAATCTTTTATTGAATCCATTAGTCCAATAATCTTTGGTTTGAAAATCTGTAATCCATTCAGCTGCATCATCTGACAAAGCATCAACATTAGCAAATGATAAGTTTAAAGTTGATATTTCTCCTAAATCATTAGTTGCTAAAACTGCATAATCTTTATAAGTTGAGCCATCAACAGAAATAAATTTAATTGAAGCTGTATAACTTGGAACATCCAAATAACTACCAAATATCGAAGTTTCAATATTTTTTAAATTTGTTTCCCACCTACTTACATCGCTTGAATAAGGATTGGTTTCTTCAACCAAAGGATTAGTTGATGTTGGTTGCCAACTTGATTCAAGACCTTTATAATGGTTTAATTGTTTTAAAGTATCAGCATGACTTTTTAAAAGTTTCAAATAAGATTCAAAACTTGCTATATTTTGAATTTGTTTTTCTAAAGCTGATAAGGTTGTAGAAATATCACCACATAATTTAAGTGCAGAATTAGCATGATAAATTCCTACAATATTTTTCAATATAGTATCAATACTATCATGGTCTGATTGTAAATTTGCTCTTGCCTGTCCTAATCTAGTAGCCAATTCTCCATAATCTGTCATATTTTCACCTACACATTCAATGAGAAAGTAATTACATCATTCAATCCATTCTCTAAATCGTTATTAGTATGATAATTTATAGCATTTGCAATGTCCATATTTACATTATCAATTATTGATTGAGTTGAAGAAGTATTATAAGAATCTGGCAACTTAGCAAATTCTGTTTTTAAGGCATTTAAACTTTCAACTGCATGTTGATTAATATCAGTCAAAAGAGTAAGGCATTGTTGTAATGCCTCTTGATTAATTTGATTACCCATAAATCACCCTCCAGAAAAAATATTTTCTATGTATGACATGTAATTAGCTTTTTTTTCTAAATACGTAATGTGTGCATTTAATTTTTGAATAGTATCACTATAATATTTTAAATATTCATCAAATTTTGCTAAATAAACTGGCTTAAGGTTATCTTGTACCCAACCACTATCATTATCTATTTGACTACGTAAATTTTTCATTTCAGTTTGAATAACATATTGATAACTATCACCAAGACCCCTCAATTTTAATTTAAGGTTTGCAATTAAAGCATCTAATTGTTCAGAATCGTAGTAATAATAATCTCCCATTAAATCACCTATAAATTTTCAGCAACATTTGCAGCAGCTTCAATTGCTTTTGCATATTCAATAATTTGTCCATATAATGGGTCAAATTTAGCTTTTATTTCATCAAGTTGCATTCTTAATTCATGAGAATTCCTATTACCTGAATAAATGCCTTCTGAATCATTATCAATTTTATTCATTTGAGTAGTTGTAGAATCTAAAACTCCTTTTATATTTCCTGCACTTCTTCGAATATTAGCAGCATGCATTCTTGCTTCTTCAGGTGGCATTTCCATTTTTCCAAATTTAGTCATCTATTTTTATCTCCTTTCTATATATTAAAATAATTATTCTTTTTCATAGAATTTGCTAATTCTTGTTCTTCACTTTCAGCAGTATCTGCTTTTTTATTCACAAAATTTATAGCATCTTCAATTACTTCTGTTGTACTAGTAAATTGTTGTTTGTTAGCTTCATACATATCAAAGAACTCATCTGCAACTCCTCCACGAAAATCTGCTTTTACAAATCCTTCAATTTCTTGGAATAATTCTGTTACATCTTGAGTATAAGTTTGATTGTTATCGTTAACATTTCCAGACCAATCACGCATTTCATCTGTATCCCATCTTACAGTTCCCATATATTTTCCTCCTTATATTATATATTTTAACATTTCTTATATTCAATGACAACCATCTTAACATAAAAATGACATTTATATACACAAATTAACTTATTAAACCGGAATTAAAATATTCAAAATAATTTCCTTTATTATTAATTGAAGTAACATCTTGTAACCAATTTGGATGAAGTGCTGAAACACTATCTTTAAGTAATTCCTGATTAACCATAAAACTAATGTTTCCAGGGTCAACTGATTCTTGAATATCACCAATTATACATCTTAAAATTGTACCATCAGCTTGCTTGATATCAATAAAATCACCTATTTGACCATACTCTGGTGATACACTAATAACATATCTTTCTTGGAACAAGCCTATACCTTCTTCATTGTAAACTGTTCCATTTAAAATTGAAACTGTATAAGCTGACATGCTATTATCTTCATAATTAATTGTTTTAGATACTTCAGAAACTGTCATAGTTTCAGCTTTTTCAACTTCGGTTCCCGGAACAGTATCCAAATATTTTTCTAATTCAGTATCTGGTGTTTGATTATTTTCCGTTTCAGGGTTAGTAGGTTCTTCTTTATTTTCATCTTGGTTATTATCACTTGAAGATGTTCCATCACTACTTCCAGAACTACTGCTACCACTACCTGAATAATCACTATTTGAAGAACCACTAGAAGCTGAACCTCCTTCATTTCCTGTTCCAGCTGTACTTGAACCAGCATCAGATGCCCCTGCTCCAGCATCTACTTCTCCAGTTTCTTCACCAGTTCCATCTGCATTTTCTAAGGTTGCATTCCCAAGAGCTGTAGCCCCAACTCCAGCAGCAGCTGCCGCTGCAAGTATAGGGTCAACCGCACTAGAATCAGTCCCTTCGCCATTTTCACCACTTTCTAAAGCTAAAATCGCCGCGTCATAAAGTGGTGCATATTGTCCATATAAATCAACTGGCGTTGATGAAGTATCATAATCATTAATATTTAGTTGGTCAATAATTGCTGCATAGTTAAAAATATTATCTTTTGCAGCATTCATATCGTCTAATACATTTATTAAATTATTTTTTAATTTATTTGCATTTAAACTTACAAATGCACTAAACCCATTTGTAGCTTTATAGTCTGGAATACTTCCTAAAATAGAATTCACGGCTTCCAAATTATATGTAAAAGCTGTTTCGGCTTTCAATTTTAAGGCTAATACTTGACTATTTAGTTCTCCAACACTTTCTATTTCAACTTTTGCCATATTTCCTCCATTATTATTTTACCTATATTTATCATATAAAATATTTTCTTCTATGTCAATTAATTTAACATAAAAAAAATTAAGATAATTTTTAAAAATTTAAATTATCTTAACTCTTTATTTACTTTTTTTAGGCTTTATTTTCTTTACTTCAATAATCTTTTTTAATTCGGCTAAAATTTCATCTGATGATTTAATATGTGGGAATGCTTTAATCAAACGTTTATGTAAAATACTTTTTCTAGCAAGAATTTGCTTAATCTTCTTCGTAATTTCTTCTGTTTGGTCTTTTTTAGCAATTTTAATTTCATCTTTTACACTCTTAATTACATTAAAGGAAATAATATTATCAACTACATAAACTAGTAATAAAATTACTGCTAAAATTTCTAAAACAATAACTGGTAACTTAGTTAATAAATTAACATAAAAAGGATTAACAATATACATAATAATAGTTCCAAGTAATCCAAAAGGTATCATTGTTTCCAAACAAACTCGACCATTGATATTGAATTTTTTATCACTATAATCCCACCATCTAGCATTAAATAATTTTTCCATAACTAAACTTGTCATATACTCAAGAATAGAACAAATAACAATTGACATTAAAAATAATACTTCTAAATTACTTTCATACTTACGCAGTAATAAAATAATTAATAAACACCCATAACCATAAATTGGACAATAAGGTCCTACTAAAAATCCCCTATTTACAAATTTATGTTCTTTTACTAAAGTTACAATTACTTCCATTAACCATCCCATAAAAGAATAAATCATAAATAATACAAAATATAAAGAAAACGTTTCCATAATTTACCTTCCTCTTCTTTCTAAATTCTTTTTAAATTTTATTAGTACAAAACTAATTATACAATAAAAATAAATTTTAAAATACCCTATAAATTACTTTATTACTTTTATTTCCTCAATTAATGTATCAACATAATTCATTAACATATCTTTATAAGTACTTAAATATTTAATAGTTGATTTAGTAACTTCTTCTTTTGGAATGCCTAAAAAATTAGCAATAGATTCCGTTGTATAAAAACGTCCTTCAATAAAACCTAATTTTAAAGATACAATTATAGCTTCTTTAACTGATAAAACTTTTAATAATTCTTCAAAAGTTGTTGATTTAATATGTTCTACTAAATTTACTAAATCTTCTTTAAAATTATTTATTTCGTTTGGCTTTTCTTCATAAGGTTCCATCATAATAGATGATTTAGTTTCTATAATAGTATCTTCTTCTAAAGTTTCTTCACTTGGTGTACTAAGTGGTATATTACTTGAATCTTCATTTTTAGCTAAACCCATATCTTCTTGGTTTTCTTCGCTTGGTATAATATCTTCAGCAATACTATCAACATTAGCTTTTAAAGTATCATTTAATGAAGTAGATTTTAAAGGGACTTCTTTCCTTGGTTCTCTTATTCCTGAATCAACTTTAATTTTTCTTCCTGCAAATTCTTGAATAAAATCAGCTAATACTTCAGTGTTAGGATTTTTCTTTTTATCTTTATTTCTAAGATATAATTCAATTTTAGAAATAACTGTTGTATAATAAGTATTCTTACATCTAGCATCAAAAAGAGGACTAGTTTTAGGATTATCTAAATCATCTCCATTTTTTAAATAAAATATCTCTTTATATTTCTCTTCCAAAGCTTGAATAGCTTCATTTACTTCTTTTCTTTCATAATCTTTAAATCTTTCATAAATTGTCTGAGGTTTCCTTGACATATTTATATCATCTCCTTCTATATTATCTTCTCTATTATTTCTTAATTCTATAAATTCTAATGGATTTTTAGTAAAAGCCGGTGCTGTTTTATAACTTTCATGCATTCTTTTAAGTCGGTTTTTAGCCGTATCAGGATTTGTACTATAAGCATAAAAATCTTTGATATACGGTGAAAATCTTAATTTCTTTAAAGCCCTTACTTCAATTTGTCTTATTCTTTCTCTTGTTAATTTATAAATATTAGCTAGTTCTTCTAAAGTCATAATCTGACTATCAAATAAACCAAATCTATGTATTATAACTTGTCTTTCTTTTTCATTTAATTTAGCTTTTATAAATAACTCTTCTATTTCTTTTGTTAGTAATGTTTTTTCAATTATATCAGGAATACTTTCTTCATCATTTGCAATAAATTCTCCTAATTCATATGGGTCATCACTTTTATGACTGCTAATAGTATTATTTAAACTAATAATATTATCAGATAACTTTTCATATTCCTCTACTTTTTCATAAGGAATTTCTAAAATATCTACAAGCTCTTCAATAGTTGGTTCACGATTCAATTCTTGTTCTATTCTAATTCTTTCTTTTTTATATTTATTAATAACATCAACCATATGAACTGGAAGTCGTATAAGTCTAGATTTATCTGCAATGGCTCTAGTGATAGCTTGTCTTATCCAAAATGTTGCATAAGTTGAAAATTTATAACCTCTTGTAACATCAAAAGCTTTAATAGCTTTAACAAGACCTATGTTTCCTTCTTGAATTATATCAATAAATTCCATACCATTCTCATTATAATAAGCTTTAGCAATAGAGACAACTAGTTTTAAATTATGACGTACTAATTTATCAAAAGCTTCTTGAGAACCATTTTGATATTCAATAAATAAACTTTTTTCTTCAGCTTTACTTAAAATTGAATAATTAATTCCATTTAAATAAAGTTTTAAAGAATCACCTGATATATCTTTATAATCAACCTCTTCTTTAATTGGTTCTTCTTGAATTTCTATCTTATTAATTTCACAATATATCTCAATCAAAGTTATAGCTATAAAATTATTAGCAAATCTAGTCGGTATTTTATTTTTTTTAATTCTCTCTAAATTATATTTTACAATTAATTCGATTATCTTATAAAATTTTTCATTTTCTTTTAATAATTTTTCTAAGTCTTCTTCATATGGAACAATGTTATGAAAATCAAATAATTCTTGAAAGGTTGAAAATTCAATTAAAGCATCTTTATAATTCTTTGCTTCTTTTAAATTTTCATTCACAAAGGAATTTAAAGTTTCAAAACCACTTTCTTTAAATTTAACTTCTAAATATTCTGAAATTTTCTTTTCTATTCCAAGAAGAAAATAATCTTCATTTATTACTTTACTTTTATGTTTATAAGTATCAAGATTTTTTATTCTTTCATTGATTGCTTCTAAAACAAGTTTATTAAATTCTTCATTTTCTATATTTAAAAAATTATATTTATTTCTTAACTTAAATATTGAATCAAAAAGAAGGGAATATACTTCGCTTTCCGTTTTAGTTTTTAAAAAACTAATCTCAAATTGCATATCTATACTCCTTTCTAAAACACTTGTTTTTATAATAACACTTCTATATTTAATTATCAAGGAACTAGACACAAATTAAAAGAAAAAAGAACTCTTGATTCTTTTTATATCTTTAAAAATTATAAAAACTATTTTATACTCTATAGCCATTTACTAAGAATGTATCCGGTAAATTAAATATTTTATTTTATTTTATTTTACTTATTTACTTTAACTTCTTGAATTTTATAAGCTATTTCTAAAATTGTAAAAATTAATAAATCTGAAAAATTTGGAAGTTTAGACTTAATTAAATTTCAAGTTTCATTTTCTCTATTAAATCATTATCTTTAAAATAGTTCTCCTTGAATCATACTTTTAAAACATTTCAAAAATATATTAAAAAAATTATCTTTCTTGATATCTTGATTAGTTGTAATATAAACCTCATCTATTTTATTTCCTAAGTCATCTTTAACTACTAAACTTCCTATTACATCTCCTTTATTAATTGGTAATTTTAAAGTATTCAAATTGATATTAGACTTATATTCTTGTTTACTTTCGCCTTGTTTTTTTAAAATTGTTACATCCGAGCTAGCAACAATTGGAATACTATCAACATTAGCTTTATCAATCGTTATTTCTCCTAAAATTTCACCCTTTTTCTTAATCGTTTTCGTTTCATATAAATTAAACCCATAATCTAAAAGTTCACTTGTCTCACTATTTCTAGTTTTACCATCTGGTTCTCCTAAAACAATTGCAATTAAACGCATATTATTTCTTTTAGCAGTTACAGCCATACAATATAAAGCATTATCAGTCATTCCCGTTTTTAAACCATCTGCTCCTTGATAAGTTCTTACAAGTTTATTAGTATTTACAAGCCAATATTCTCGACTAGTTCCTTTTCTTAAATAATCTTCATATATTTTGGTATAGTTAAATATATCTTCATGTTTTATGAGTTCTCTAGCAATTATTCCCATATCATAAGCTGTTGAATAATGATTATCTTCGTCTAGTCCCGTTGGGTTTACAAAGTGTGTATTTTTAAGTCCTAATTCTTTTACTTTAGCATTCATTCTTTCTACAAATTCTTCTTCAGTCCCAGCAATTCTTTCAGCCATAGCTACAATTCCATCATTAGCACTTGCCATCATTATTCCTTTAATAAGGTCAGAAATTAACATTTCCTCGCCTTCTTCAAGCCAGATTTGAGACCCACCCATTCCAGCCGCATTTTTAGAAACTTTTACTTTTTCATCTAATCTAATATTTCCATTTTCTAATGCTTCCATGATTAATATCATTCCAACCATCTTTGTCATAGATGCAACACTTAGTTTTTCATGAATATTTTTTTCATATATAATTTGACCAGTTGAAGCTTCCATTAAAAGACCTGCTTTAGCATTCTTTAATAAATTATCTTCTGCTTTAAAAACTTTCATATTGCTAAAAAATATGGCTAACAAAAGACAAATTATAATTACCTTTTTCATATACACCTCTTTATATCATACGACATAAAAAATCTAATTAGAACAAATACAAAATCATTTCCATTAACTGTATTCATAAAAAGTAACTTACTTTAATTAGCAATTTAGAATTAGCTTACATAAAAAATAATTAAATTTCTAGAACAAAAGATATTACTTAGCTTAAATTATCTCTTCAATAAAAAAAAACCGAAACAATAAAGTTTCAAGCTTTTATTTTTAAATTCTTTTAAATTATTCTTTGGTTGCAAAATCTTCTAATACTCGACTAGTTGAAGATAAAATAGGAGAAACTGAACCACCAATATGATAATTATAAATAATTTTAGCAAGATATAAAGAACAATCAGCAATAACTAACCAATCTTTTTGTTTAGCTTCATCCATTATATAAGATAAATTGGTTGTAAATAATCTATCAAATAAACCTTCTTGATAAGCTTCTTCAAATACTTTAATACCCTTAGTAAACATTGAATAAGCTGAAAACATATATATTCTTTTAGCCCCACGTTTTTTTAGTTCACGAGCAACATCAAGCATACTTTCACCACTTGCTATCATATCATCAACAATAATAATATCTTTATCTTTAACATCTTTTCCAATATATTCATGCTCTAAAATTGGGTTCTTACCATCAACTACTTTATATACATCACGATGTTTTACAAAATGTCCTCCTAATTCGCATCCTAACATATTAGCATAAAATCTTGTACGTTTTAAAGCTCCATTATCAGGTGCAATAGCTAACAAATCACTATTTTTAACATCTTCTAAAGTAATAAATTTTTCAAGTAAAATATTAGTAGGATAAAAATTATCAAATGATGAACGTGGTATAGCATTTTGAACATTTGAATCATGAACATCAAAAGTTACTATATTTTTAACTCCTTGATGGATAAACTCTTGAAGGGCAACAGCAGCATCCAAAGATTCACGACCTTCTCTTTTATGTTGTCTTGATTCATATAAAAATGGCATGATAAGGGAAACACAATCAGCTTGATTACGAATCGCACATAAAACTCTAATAATATCAACATAATGGTCATCAGGACTTTTATGATTATAATAATTATACATTTTGTAAGTAATTGAATGATTTAAAATATCTGTTAAAATATAAATATCTTTTTTCCTGACACTTTCTTTTAAAACAACTTTTCCTTCTCCATTGTTAAATCTAACTTCATCTATCGGAATAATAAAATCTCCAGTTGTTCCTAATAATTCTTTTAAGTGGTTATTAACACTTTCACCAAGTTCCCTGCAATTTTCCATGACAATAAGTCCTAATTTTTCCATTTTACCTCCACATCACAAAGAAAAAACTAAAATAATTCATTAGCTTTCTCTTTAAATTCCATAATTAAATTATTTTTTATCTCATCATTTATATTCAATTTATTTAAAATTTCCAAAGTTAAATTTACTAAATCATGTAAATTAAATGGAAAAACATTAAACAACTTACAATATTCGTTTAATAAGTTAGTATCAAGTAATGTCATATCAACGGTAGTAAAAATTGTTATAATATTTTCTTTATATAAATCATATACAAAATGATTAGATAACTCATCATATAAATTAAAATAACTTTGATATGTAATCGGGAATTCTAATAAAATTTTAGTTTCACGAATAATATTTAAAAAATTTTCATCTGGTAATTCCATTGAATTATAAATAATACGTTTAGCATTATAATATATTTCTTTATTTTGATTTGTTAATCTTGAATCAAGTAAAACAATATAGTCAATTTTATCTTTTATAAATTTATCAAAAATTGCTTTATAAGGGTCTAAAATTTCTTGTTTACTTTTACGGAAATAAACTCCAGTTATTCCTTTTTGATAATATTCATATAAGATATCTATATTATTATAAATTTCTTTTTCATCAATAGTAGAATCTAAAATTAAAATAAAATTAATATTAACTTTTTGTTTTTTGATAACATCTAAAATAACTTTTAAGATTTCTTTTTTATTTAGTTTTTTAGAAAAAGAATCTAAATCAAGAAAAACTTCAGCATACATGATATTATCATTTAAAAGTTTAGTAACTAAATCTGTAGTTGCTATTTTTATTTGCTCATAAGTTTCTAATAAATTAGAAATTAATTCACGTCTTGCCTCATAATCTTTAATACTTAAAGGTTGTTCAGATAAAATAGTATCTTTAATCTTAATATCAGTAGTTAACTTATCAATTGTTTCTTTAGGAATTGAACCTAAAAAATCAACATGTAAATCAACTTTAGGAATAGACTTTAATTGTTCAAATAAAGTCATTTTATCACTTCCTTCGCTTTTAGTATATACTACTTTTGCTTTTTTTTCAACTTACTTACGTAGTTTTGTTATAGTTTCTTGTAAGTTATTAGAGTTTATCAGAGTAGAACCTGAAACAATTATATCAACATCTTTTAAATATTTTGCATTCTCTAAAGTTATTCCTCCATCAACACTTATCAAAGTATTTAATTTTTCCCTTTTTATCTCATCTTTTAAAGCATTTATTTTAGTAAGAGTTGATTTAATAAATTCTTGTCCTGGTAAACCTGGTACAACTGACATAACTAAAACTAAATCAATTTTTTTTAAATATGGAATAATACTTTCAACATTATCTTTAGGGTTTAAAGCTAGCCCAACTTTAATTCCATAATCATGTAAACGATTAAAAACTTTATCTAAATCATCTTTAATATCTAAATGAACGGTCAAATATTCAATATTTAACGTTGCATAATCATCTATATATTTAAGTGGTCTTTCAACCATTAAATGAACATCTAATCTTTTTCTTGTATAATATCTAATTTCAGACATTTCAGAATATGGCATTGTTTTATTTAAAGTATATTTTCCATCCATAACATCAACATGAATATAATCAACATCCGTTATATTAAGTTCCGTTAGGTATTTTGGAATATTTTTAGCTCCTAAAAAGGAAGCAGATATTTTCATGTTACCACCTCTTTGTATTTTCAAATTCCTTTATAAAATTTAAATAATTATTATATCTACTTTCAAGAATTAATTTATCTTTAACAGCCTCTTTAACTTTACATTCAACTTCTCCTACATGCATACAATCTTTATATATACATGGAAAGTTTTTAAATTCTAAAAAAGCATCTCGAACATCTTCTTTTTTATATGTTACAAATGATAAAGCTGAAAAGCCAGGAGTATCTAAAACTTTTATATTATCTTTAATGATAATCTCCGTATGTCTAGTTGTATGCTTACCACGATTAAGTGCAAGTGATACTTCCCCAGTTTTTAAATTTAAATCTGTAAATAATTTATTAAGCAAAGTACTTTTTCCTGCTCCTGTTTGACCTGTAAAAACCGTTGTATTATCTTCAAGAATTTTTTTAATTTTTATAAGCTCAGTATTATAAACAACTTGATACCCTATTCTTTCGTAATAATCTAATATTTCTTTATATTCTTGAAACGTACTCTCGTCTATTAAGTCTTTTTTAGTAAGACAAATTACTGGTTTTATTTTATTTATTTCAAGTTCAACTAATAATTTATCTAAAAGATTAGTACTAAAATCAGGATTTTTAAAACTTGTTACAATAAAAGCTTGCGTTATATTTGCAACATTTGGTCTTATAATCATATTAAAGCGAGGTAAAATACTTTCAATTACTTTTTTTTCTTGATTAAACACAACAAAATCCCCTACCAAAGGAAGGGTATTTTGTTTTTTTAATATGCCTCTTTGTTTACATTTATAAATCTTACCATCACATAAAACAAAGAATATTTCACTTATAACTTTAACAACTTGTCCTTTCATAACCACCTATTAATTAGTAGTATCATCTGTAGTATCTTCTGTATTACTATCTTGATATTTAACAGCATAAACAATTTTTAAAGTTGCACCTTTAACAATCGTAGTTTTAGCTGCTCTACTTTGACTTATAATTTTATTTTCAGGATACTCGTCAGTTTGTTTAGGTACGAATGTAACATTAACACCATATTCGTCACAGAAATTTTGAATTTCTTCTAAAGTCCATTCTTCGTCAACAAAGTTAGGATACTCATCTACAACATTTGGAATATATAATGTAATTCGTGTTCCTTTAGCAACTTTAGTTCCAACTTCTAAATCTTGTCCAATTATTTCTTGTTCATCGTATTCTTTTTCGTCTCCAACATCTTTTTTATCAATTACAACATTCAATCCATATTGAGATGTTAAAATTGTTCTTACTTCAATATAATTTTTACCAGTATAATCTTCTATTTCATAAACCGTATTACCAATTGATTGATATAATTTAATAGAAGCACCTTTCTTAACCTTACGACCAATACTTGGAGAAGTCTTTACAATTAAACCCTCTTCAATATCTTCACTACTAATCTTTTCAGGGTCTTCATTTGAAATTGTAAAGCCTTTTTTACGAAGAGTTTCTTCAGCTTTTTGAACAGTCATACCAGCAACATTTGGAATAACAACATCTGGTACTTGAGTTATTTTAGGATATATTATAAATATTACTACTAATATCAAGACAATGAAAATAAAGATTGCTGATAATATCCATATCCAAGTATTTTTCGTTTGTTCTCCTTCAAAACTATCGTCTTCTTTAACTTCTATCTTTTTAGGTTCTTCAATTTGTCCATTTTCTATAATAGCTTGTTTCTTTTCACTATCGTCAGCATGTTCAGGATAAGTAAATTCATATTTCTTTTCATTTAAACGGTCTTCATTTAAACAAGTTAATAAATCATCATGCATTTCCTTTGCTGTTTCATAACGATTTTTAGGATTTTTAGCTGTTGCTCTTAAAATTATATTTTCAACACTTTGAGGAATAGAATCATTCATACTTCTAACACTTGGAATATCATTTTTCATATGTTTTAAAGCAATTTCAACTGCATTTTCACCTTTAAATGGTAACTTTCCAGTTAAAAGTTCATAAAACAAAATTCCCATTGAATAAATATCACTTTTAATAGTTGCACCTTTACCACTAGCTTGTTCAGGTGGTAAATAATGAACACTTCCCATTACTGAATTAGTTTGAGTTAATTGAGTACTATTAAGTGCCATAGCAATTCCAAAATCAGTTATTTTTATCTCGCCATTTTCCTTAACTAAAATATTTTGAGGTTTTAAATCACGATGGATAATATAAGAATCATGAGCATCCGTTATTCCATCAGTAATTTGAAGCATTATATCAATAGCTTCAGAAAGTGATAAACTTCCACGTTTTTTTATTAATTGTTTCAAAGTCATTCCTGGAACATATTCCATAACAATATAATAAGTTCCATTATCTTCTCCAACATCATACATTTCTACAATATTAGGATGTGACAAAGAACTAGCCGATAAAGCTTCACGTTGAAAACGACGTACAAACTTCTCGTCACCTGCTAAATCTCCTCGCAAAATCTTTATTGCCACGTTTCTATCTAAAATAACATCTTTGGCTAAATAAACATTAGCCATTCCACCTTCTCCTAAGGTCTTTATTATTTCATAACGGTCATTTATCTTTTGCCCTTTAGTAATCACCTTTCAACACCTTCTTCTTCTTTTTCTAAATAAGCTATCGAAATATTATCAGTTCCACCTAAATTATTAGATTTCCTAATTAAACTTACAATTCGCTCCTCAATATCTTCATTACTATTTATTACATCTTCTATTTTACTAAGTTCTAACATATTAGTCAACCCATCACTTGCTAACAATACCCCTTCTATGTTAGTATCACAATCAAAAATATCTGCTTCAACTTGAGGACTTGCACCAAGTGCTTTCAATAAAACATTTTTTCGAGGATGCGTTTGAGCTTCTTCTAAAGTTATTTCTCCAGCTTCAACTAATAAATTTACATATGAATGGTCAATTGTTACTTTATGTAATTTTTTATTTTTAAGAACAAACCCACTTGAGTCTCCAACATTTCCAAATAATAAATAATCTTTGGTATAAATTGCTAAGACTAAAGTAGTTCCCATTCCAAGGCTTTCTGTATGCCCTTCTTCATATTTAAATATTTGATTATTAACATTTGTAACATTATCATTTATCCATAAAATTGCTTCTTCTTTAGTTAAATTATGAAAAGTTTCTTGAAATCTTTTACTTAAATAATTAATAGCAATTGTTGATGCAACTTCTCCTGCTCGATGTCCCCCCATTCCATCAGCAACTGCAAGTAAATACTCTGAATCTGCATTTTTAAGAATAATTACACTATCTTCATTATGTTCTCTAATTTTACCTTTATCAGTTAAATAAAAACTTTTCATGTTGCCTCCTTAACAGTCTTAAGTTGCCCACAAGCAGCACTAATATCTCCCCCAAATTCTCGTCTTATTGTAACATTAATTTTATTTTTCTTTAAGACATCATAAAATTTCATTATTCTTTCTTTGCTACTTCGTTTATAACCTAAATTATTGGTTTCATTATATGGAATTAAATTAACATAAGCATTCATACCTTTAATTAAATTTGCAAGTTCAAGTGCTAATTCAGGAGTATCATTAACCTCATTTAACATTATGTATTCAAATGTAACTCTACGATTACTTTTTTCTAAATAATCTTTAACTGCTATAATTAAAGCATCTAAATCATACACTTTATTAATTGGCATTAATTTACTTCGTAAAGCATTATTTGGAGCATGCAAACTAATTGCTAAATTAACTTGATATGGAAAATTTTTAAATTCATAAATTTTAGGAACAATACCACAAGTTGATATTGTTATATGTCGACTTCCAATATTAATTCCATAATTATTATTGACAATTTCTACAAAATTACAAACATTATCGTAATTATCAAAAGGTTCTCCAATTCCCATAATTACAACATGACTAATTCGAAGATTTAAATCTTCTTCAATTTTTAAAATTTGTAAAACCATTTCACCAGCTGTAACATTTCGAATTTTTTTAATTCTTCCTGATTCACAAAAAGAACATGCCATATTACATCCAACTTCTGATGAAATACAAAGACTATTTCCATAATCATGTTTCATTAAAACTGCTTCTATTGTATTACCATCACTTAATTTTAAAAGATATTTTACAACCAAAGGAGCTGTTTGTTTTTCTTTTATTTCTATATTATCAAAATAAAAATCTTTTTCTAATTTCTCAATTACCTCTTTTTTAATATTAGTAATTTCTTTAAAACTTTTTATTCTTTTTATATATAACCAATCAAATAATTGACGGGTACGATAACTTTTAAGATTAAGGTTATGAAAATAGAGATTTAGTTTATCAAAAGTCATATTATAAATACTTTCCATATAAACACCCACCATAATTTTATCATACGATATAAAAAAAAAATAGTTAAAAAT
Organism: uncultured Bacilli bacterium; assembly: GCA_947628095.1. GTDB lineage: Bacteria > Bacillota_I > Bacilli_A > RF39 > UBA660 > RUG591. The sequence continues at coordinate 16,051 of CANQYO010000011.1, forward strand.
GTCTGACTTAACAAAATTTGACTATATTTTTTCACATAATATTAATCTTTTTCCTTAACTATTTATTTTATTTATAATTTCTAATTATTTGATATTCATAATGGTCATCCATTTCTAAATAACCAATTGATATTCCTTTTCCATTATTTGCAGTTAAAGATTTTTCAGAAAATTCTTTAGAACTTGTGATTAAATCTTCAATTTCTTCCTCGGTTAGTTCTTCGTTATTAGCTTTAATTAAATCTTTAAGATACAAAAGTATTTCTTCATTTACTTCAGTTTCAATATATAAACGTGATATTTCTACTATTTCTTTTTCTTTATTATCAATAAATTTCTCAGGAGTTATAACTAAAAAGGCTTCATTTGTTAAATTATACCAATACAAATTATCTTCCGAATAATATTCTGAAATTTCCATAGCTTCTAACTCGTTATCATTAGCAAGCTCTTCATTAAATTTTGAAATTAAATCAGCTACCGTTATTCTTGAAATATAACCATAATCTTTCTTCGAATTACAACCAAGAGTTATTAAAATAATAAATATAAAGCCAACAAAAATTAATTTTTTTCTCATTAAATCTCCTTTATTTAATCTCAAATTCTGCACTTATATAAGCATTAACATTTTTAGAATTTATAGTATAATTAATATTTTTTATCATTCGATATTTTCCTTCTGGTAATTTACCATATATACTATTCCAAGATATAAATAACTCATATGTTTCTAAAGCATTTAAAGTAGTAGCTGGTAAATCAAAATTCATATTTTGAATTGGTTTTATTTTATACCATTTATCATTTTCTTTTCTTTCAATAGTATATTCTCCCCCATAATTAATTTCCGTATCAAGATTATTTTTTAAGGTAAATGATGCTCCCGTACTTACCAAAGTATCATTAACTACCATAAAATCTGCACTATCTTTATCAATTTCAAGCGTTGATTCTCCATTTAATTTTAAATCTTTAGAGTCACATCCTGTTATAACTAAGAAAGAAATAGCTAAAAGACCCAAAAGTAAAGTTATTTTTTTCATAATTCCTCCAACCTTTTAATAAAGTTAGTATATCACAAAAAAAGTATATCATAAATATACTTTTAAATTTTATCTTCTAAACGAACACTAACTAATTTTGATACTCCTGATTCTTGCATTGTTATACCATATAAAGTTTTAGCATATTCCATTGTTCTTTTTTTATGAGTAATAAGTAAAAATTGCGTTTTCTTTTCATAATGCTCTAGGTATTTACCAAAATTATCAACGTTTGCTTCATCAAGAGCAGCTTCTACTTCATCAAATATACAAAAAGGTACACTTCGAATATTTAAAATTGCAAATAATAAACTAATTGCTGTTAAAGTTTTCTCTCCTCCCGATAAAAGTGTTATCGTTTTTAATTTTTTACCAGGTGGTGAAGCTATAATTTCAACTCCTGTTTCTAAAATATTATCAGGACTTGTTAATTTTAAAGTAGCTGTTCCACCTTTAAACATTTCCTTAAATACTTTTTCAAATTCAACTTCAAGTTCTTTAAAAGTTTCAACGAATTCACTTTGCATAACTTCATCCATCTCAGAAATAATTGAATATAAAAGTTCTTTAGCATGTAATAAATCATCACGTTCATTTGTTAAATACGTATAACGCTCATTTACTTCTTTATATTCATTAATAGAATCTAAATTTACCATACCAATTTCTTTTAATTTTTCTTTATATTCTAAAACATCTTTTCTAGCAAACTCAGAATCAATTTCTAAAGCATATAAACCTTTAGCTCCTTCATAAGTTAAACTATATTCATTATTTAAAATATTTAAATTACTATCTAATTTTGTATCCAACTTACTTAATTTAATATTTAAAGTATTAAGTTCCTTTTCACAACTATTTAGCTTTAATTGATTTTCTTTTCTTATTCCTTCAGTTTCTAATATATGTTTTTGAAGTTCATCTTTTTCTTTTAATAAATTAGCAATATCTTGTTCTAAAATATTACATTCTAAAGATTTATCATAATATTGTTTTTCAATTTCTTCTATATCAGTTTGATTATCTTCAGTTGTTAAAGATTTTAATTCAGCAATTGTCTCGTCTAAATTCTTTTTATCAAAAGCAATTTTATTTTTAAGAATACCAATATCATCAATTACTCGAATAAGATTAGTTCTAACATCATATATTTTTTTATCTAATTCGCCAATTTCTTTTTCCATATTGTTTAAATCAACTTCTAAAGTCTTAATGGTATTTTTATTTAAATTAGCTTTTAATTCTAACTCTTGAAGTTTTCCTTTAGTATTAGCAAAAGATTTAGAATTTAAATTACCACCTGTAATACTTCCTCCAACATGAATAACATCTCCATCAAGTGAGACAATACGATATTTATTATCAATCATTTTACTAATTTGATTTCCAACTTCTAGATTTTTAACAACTAAAACATTACCAAAACTATTTAAAATAATATTTTGATATCTAGGTTCATACTTTAAAAAATCACTTAATATTCCAAGATAACCTGGTACATTTTTAATACTATTTAAAGTAGTTGCATCAACATATTTTGGTTTTATAACATTGATTGGTAAGAATGTTACTCTACCTAATTTATTAATTTTTAAAAAATCAATGGCATTTTTAGCAGCTATTTCATCTTCAACAATTAAAAAGTTTTTAATTCCATTAATCATTACTTCTAGAGCATTTTCATAAATATTATCCGTTTTAACAATATTTAAAAGAACATCTAAAATACCTGTTAATTTAGGATTATCCAAAATTTTTCTAACATTATTATTTAAATAAACATTTTCTTCAATATTATTTTTTAATATTTCAATTTGATTTTCTAAAACTAACATATCTTTATTTTTAGTATTATATTCTTTTAAAGATGTTTCTCTTTTAGAAGTTAAAGTATTTAAATTTTCAATCAACGAATTAAGATTATTCTCAATATTTTTCTTATTTAAATATTTAAGTTCTAATTCTTTATTTAATAGATTAAAATTATTTTCTAAAGTTAATTTACTTTCTTTTAAATAAGCTATATTTTCATGAACTTTAATATCTTTAGCATCATATTTACTTCTCTCTTTTAAAATGGTTAAATTGCTATTTATTTCTTCTCGTTCTTTTGTTAAAAGAACTAATTTTTCATTCATTTCTTGCAATTTCTTTTCCATATTGATATTTTCAATTTTAATTTTATCAATCGTTGGATTAGTTAATTTAGTTTCTAAATCAAGAATATTATCTGATAACGTTTTAATTTGATTTTTAGTATCTTGATATTCAATATTAGCTTCTGAAATTTCTGAAACTAAAAGAGCAACTTCAACATTTTTTAATTTTTCTTTAATATCTAAATATTCTAAAGCTCTTTCGCTTTGTTTTTTTAAAGGCGTAACTCTTTCTTCAACTTCTTTAATAATATCATTTACTCTATCTAAATTTAAATTTGTTTTATCAAGTTTTTTAAGAGCTTCTTCACGTCTTTTTTTATATTTTAAAATTCCAGCTGCTTCTTCAATCACTAATCGTCTTTCATAAGGAGAATTAGATAAAATCTTAGCAATTTCTCCTTGACCAATTATATTAAATGAATTTTTAGAAACAGTTGAATCTAAGAACAAATCAACAATATCTTTTAAACGACATTTTTCTCCATTTAAAAAATATTCATTATCTCCAGTTTTATATAAACGTCTTTTAACTGAAACATTACTATAGGGAATTTTTAAATAATTATCTGAATTATCAAAAGTTAATGCAACACTGGCAGCATGAAGTCCTTTTCGTGATTTACTACCTGCAAAAATTACATCACTCATTAAATTATCTCCACGAAGTGATTTAACTGATTGTTCTCCTAAAACAAATCTAATTGCATCAACAATGTTACTTTTACCACTACCATTTGGTCCTACTATACAAGTTATTCGATTATCTAAATTAATATTTATTTTATCAGCAAATGATTTAAATCCTGATATTTCTATCTCTTTTAAGTACATATTACACCTTCTATTGTCTATATAATTATAACAAAATTATTCCATTTTGCAAAGTATAAACCAAATTTAAATAAAGATTAAAAATATTACTTTCAATTTTTAAATAATATAATATTTTTTATGTTTTATAATTTTATTTACTTGACTTATACTTTTAGTTCATTTATTCTATATATAAGGTTAATCTATTATGTCGCCTATTAATTTCTGGTCACCTAATATGAGAGCTAGTCTGTTTGTTGTCAACCCAGATGGCATATGGAACGGTAACCCAGTAGATAACACTAACCTTGGCGTGCGCTAGATTTTAATCAAGTCTTTAAAATACAATCACGGTTTATTTAAAAGAGATTAAAAACAAGATTAATCTTTGGTTTATAACCTAAATTATAAATATAGATGTTTAAATTTTAAACTATTACTATATAAAAAATCACTGTCAAAAAGCAGTGATTTTCTTTTAATTTATATCTTCTTCTCTTAAATAGTTAATTCCATTTTTAAAATATTTAAGTGAATTTTCCCTTTTAGTTTCTTTATAATCATAAATATATGTTAAACCATTTTTCTCTTTAATAATATAATTATTTTTAAATCTATCTCTTAAATAAATAGGATTTTTATAATAATCATTAAGTTTAAATTTTAAAACCATTAATTCCATCCTAGTTTTAATAATCACTTCAAGATTAGGTCTTTTTTGATATCTTTTATGATAAGCTTCAACTAAATCTTTAATATCCTCAAATGAAAGTTCCAATGATAATGTTACCCTTTTAACTCCAAGAGAATGTAATAAAGCTACTGTATAGGAATTAGTTACATTAAATGAATAGTCGGAAACTATATTATGTAAATTTTCTAATGCTCCTAATTCTCCTACTAAATATTCTTGATTAATATCAAAGTTATCATAACTTGAAACTACTTTGGGAAGTTTTAAAATATAATTTAACTTAGTTGCCATTTTTAAATCTTCCGTATAAATATAACTATATTTAGAAGTATCTATTTCTTTATTAGTTAAAATTGTATAACAATTTTTAGTTTCATAATCTGGAACATCTATTTGATAATTAGCTTTTCTAAATTTCTTTTTAAATTTATTTATTCTAACTTCATTTAATTTTTCTAAAGCTTCCCGTTTTAAATTATTAAGATTACTTATTGGAATAAATAAATTATCAGCTAAACTTATTTCTAAATCTTCTATTTTATAAATTGTATTTCCTGTTTTTTCTAATTTTTCTTTAACGATTTCTTTAGTAATAGGTTTATTAATTGATTCAGATGGTACAAAACCTAAAACTTCAATTTCATTTTCAAAATCTGTAACTTTTAATTTAATCTTTTGATTTTTTAATATTTCAATTTGCATTTTAATTGGTATTTTCATTTCTTTATTCTTTATTTTATTTTTAATTTCCTCATCAATTTCAAAGGAACTAGTTTTTAAAACTTTACTCTTAAGTGGAATAGACGTATTAACATCTAAAGTTATAATATCATTTTCTAAAGCTTTATAAACTTGGTTGTTATTTATACTAAATTTATTTAAAACTAAACCATAGGTAAAATTAGGTGCAACAATTCTTAAACCATCATGAATTGAAACATCTCCTACTAGTTTAATTTTTATCTTTTTAGTATCACTTGCAATGACTTCACCAATCAATACTCCTTGATGGTTAGGTGTTTTAGGGTTAGTGATATTACCTTCTTCATTTAATATAAACCCTTTTGTATATTCTCTATTAAAAACCGTTTTTAATTTATAAAAATCTTTTTCAGAATATTTTACTTTTTGATTTTTTAAATAATTATCCCTAGCTTCTTTATATAATTTAGTAACTAAATAAACATAACTTGGTGATTTCATTCGACCTTCTATTTTTAAACTATCTACTCCCGCATCAATTATTTTATCAAGATAGTCTAAGGTCATTAAATCTTTCATACTTAAAGGGTATTTTAAATCATTTAAGATATTTCCTTTATTATCTATTAAATCATAAGGCAATCTACAACATCCCGAACAAGTTCCTCGGTTGCCACTTCTTAACCCAATACTTCTTGCAAATAAACACATTCCAGAATAAGATGCACATAATGCTCCATGAACAAAGACTTCAACTTCCAAATTAGTTTCAGCCTTTATTTTTTTTACTAAATCTAGATTAGTTTCCCTGGCTAAAACTACTCTTTTTACTCCTAATTTTTCTATCATTTTAGCCCCTTCTAAATTATGAATATGCATTTGGGTTGAAGCATGAATTTCTAAATCAGGAAATGTTTTATGAACTAAATCTATCATACCTAAATCTTGCATTATTAAAGCATCAACATTATTTTGATATAAAAACTCAACATATTTCAAAAAATTAGCAACCTCTCGTTCAAATAACAAAATATTACAAGTAACATAGACTTTTATACCATATAAATGTGCTTCTTTTATTACTTCTATCAATTCATTTTCAGAAAAATTATTAGCAAAACTTCTAGCTCCATACATTTTTCCTGCAAGATAAATAGCATCTGGTAAAGCTTCACGAGCAGCTAAAAAAGCTTCATAAGAACCAACCGGAGATAAAATTTCAACTTTTTTCATACAATCACTTCGGGGTTATTATAACAAAAATCAAATTACTTGTAAATTAAAACCTAAATTTATCTAAAATTAATATATTAATAAAAAAGTACTTAAATAGTACTTAAAAAAAATAAAAAACCTTGTAAAATAAGGTTAATTTCTATTTGGTGGAGCATAGGAGGATCGAACTCCTGACCTTCACGGTGCAAACGTGACGCTCTCCCAGCTGAGCTAATGCCCCAAATACAATTCTAATGTCAACAACATATAGAATTATATTATATTCTTATTATAATTGTCAATAAGAATTTACATTTTTTTGAAAAAATTAACTATTTCAGTAAAATTTAATTCCGTTTCTTCCTTAGTTTTCATATTTTTAATTCGAACAACTTGACTTTCTATTTCTTGACTTCCAATTATACTTATATAATTAATATTTTCATGTTCAGCATATTCAAAACATTTACCTACTTTTTTCTTATTCATTTCAACTAATACTCGAAGACCATTTTTTCTTAATTTATCGGCTAATTTTAAACATTCTAAATTAGTATCAAGAGGTACTAAATATAAATCAATTAAACTTTCTTCTTCAGTTTCTTCATTCAAAATGACATAAATAGGTTCAAATCCAAAAGATAAACCAATAGCTGGGTAGGAATTACCATTATTCATAAAATCAGTAATTATTTTATTATATCTACCTCCCCCACCAATAGCTGAAGAAATCCTTCCTTCCTTATCATAAAATTCAAAAACAACGCCTGTATAAATTGTAAGTCCTCTGGCTAAAGTTGGAGTAAATTTACAACTAGAAATTATATCCAATCCTTCTAAATAAGAATTCAATTCCTTTAATTCTTCTAAACCTTCTTTTATATCTTCATTAGATGTATCTTGAAATTCTTTTATATAATCATTAAATTCATATTCAAAATAAGAAAGTAACTTAGTAATCTCATTACCATTTAACCCAATATCTTTTAAATTCTTAACTAATTCTTCTTTAGATATTTTTTCTAATTTATCAATTATTCCAATTGTTTGACTAACTAGTTTTTCTGAAATACCAACTTCTTTAATTAGTCCTGACATAAGTTTTCGATTGTTGTATTTTACTAAAACATCTATTCCTAATTCTTTATAAATATTAATCGCCATTAGAATTTGTTCAGCTTCAATCATTCGATTATCAATTCCAACAACATCAACATCACATTGATAAAATTCTCTAGTACGTCCTAATTTTACAGGTCCATTACGAAATACTTTACCTATTTCATAACGTCTAAATGGAAGTCTTAAATCTTTACTCATTCCAATTACTTTACAAAAAGGAACCGTTAAATCATAACGAAGTCCAAGATTACGATTACCTTGATCAGTTAATTTATAAATTTCACTTAATATTTCAGCATTACTATCATATTTATAAGCCAGTAAATCATAATAATTTAAAATAGGTGTTTCAAGTGGCAAATAACCATATTTTTCAAAATTAGTACGAAGTATATTAATTATTTTATTTCTTAAAACCTGTTCTTTAGGTAAGAAATCAAATGTTCCCTTTAAATTCATTAAATTCATTCTATCACCTACTTATCTCTAACTTCACATTTAAACTTTGTCTTTATACCAGCAATTATTTTATTAAATATTTCCATAACTTCTTCGTCAGTTAAAGTTCTTGTAGAATCATTAAACGTTAATTTAAATGCTAATGATTTTTTATCTTCATCTATTTTATCTCCAACATAATAATCAAATATTGTTATATCTTTTAAAAGTTTACCACCAAGTCTTTTGATTTCTTTAGTTAAAGATAGAGATGTAATATCTTTAGGAACAATAAAGGCGACATCTTTTAAAATAGTTGGAAATTTACTTATTTCACTTACATTTATACCTTTACATCTATTTTTTAATAATTTATCAATTGATAATTCAAAGACATAAATATCGTCTTTACTAAATGTTGGATTAATTTTACCTATAATTCCTACTTCCAAACCATTCACGATTACATTAGCACTTTGATATGGGTGAAGTTCTTTTGGTAATTCATTAACTTCTAAACTATAACGCTCTTTATAACCTAAATAATCTAGTAAATCTTCAAGAATTCCTTTAATATCATAGAAATTAAATTTAAATATTTCAAATTGGTTTTTATAAGTACCTGATATTAAACAAGCAAGACGCATTTCTTCTTTGTATTCGCCTTGAGCTTTATAAAAACCATTTCCCATTTCAAATATATGAATATCATTAATTCCTCTTGCCTTATTGTAAGTATAAATATTCATCAAAGAAGATAATAAACTATATCTTAAAACGGTATGTTCATCAGTCATTGGGTCTAATACTTTAACTTGCTCTTTAATTTCTGTTTGAAAATATGGAAATTCTGTTTCTCTAATTAAAGTATAACTTAAACATTCATTTAAACCAAGCCCTGCCATTTTATGTTTTATCTCACGATAAGTTTTATTATATTTTCCAGGCTTTAAAGGAACAGTTGGAAGTTTACCAACAATATTTTCAAGTCCATAAAATCTTCCTACTTCTTCAATTAAATCTTCTTTAATTGAAATATCAATACGACGACTTGGTACTGTTACGATTAATTTATCTTTTTGTTCTTTAACTTCAAATTTTAAGTTTTTAAAAATTTCTTTTACATCTTTTTTAGGTACTTCAATTCCTAAAACTTTATTTATTTTATCATAAGTAATTTCAATGACTTTATCTTCTTTTTTAGTTTTATCATAAATAACTAAACCAGTTTGAACAGAAGCATCAGCATATTTTTCTAATAAATTAGCACATCTTTCAATAGCTAAATAAGTTCTTTTAGCATCAAGTCCTTTTTCAAAACGATTACTAGCTTCACTTCTTAAAATTCGCTTTGAAGTCATACGAATTTTTACATTATCAAATATTGCACTTTCAATCATGATATTTTTAGTATTTTGGGTAATCTCAGTATCCAAGCCACCCATAACTCCAGCTAAACCAATAGCTTTATCATGACTAGCTATTACAATATCTTTTTCAGTTAATTCACGTTCTACTTTATCAAGAGTTGTTAATTTCTCACCATTTTTAGCATTTCTTACCTTTAATTCATTATTTAAAGTATCAGCATCATAGAAATGTAATGGTTGACCAAGTTCTAACATAACATAATTTGAAATATCTACAACATTATTAATTGGTCTAATGCCAGAAGCAATTAAACGTTTTTTAATAAAATCTGGACTTTCTTTAATTGTAACATTACGAACGCTTTTAGCTAAGAATAAAGGACAATCTTCAGTTTCAACTTTTACTTTAAAAGTATTATTAATATCTTCTCCCGTTTCTTTATAAGTAGTTTCAACTTTAGAAGTATCAACATCTTCCCCATATAAAGCTCCTACTTCATATGCCATACCTAAAATACTTAATAAGTCTCCACGGTTACTAGTAAGTTCAAAATCAATTACTTCGTCATCTAAATTTAAAAATTTGATTGGGTCTTCTCCTACTTTTGCTTTATCGTCTAATATACAAATTCCATTTATATCATCATCATGTAAATATTTTTTATCAATTCCAAGTTCAAATAAAGCACATAGCATACCATTTGATTCAACTCCACGTATGTTGCTTTTTTTGATTGTTATCTCTGGTAAAACAGCTCCAGGTTTAGCAACAATTACTTTTATTCCTTCACATACATTAGGAGCACCACAGACAATTTGTAATTTTTCATCTCCAATATCAACAAGCGTTACATGTAAATGGTCACTATCTGGATGGTTTTTACATTCTAAAACTTTACCAATAACCAAACCGGTTGCTGGTACTAAAGGAGCAGCACTATCATATTCATTACCAATTCTAGTCATATCGTCAGCTAAAGTTTTATATGAGACTGGAACTTTAACATAATCTTTTAAAAATTTTGTACTTAACTTCATATTATTCAACATCCTTTCTGTCAAATTGTTCTAAAAATCTTATATCATTAGTATAAATTTGACGAATATCTGTAATACCATATTTAAACATAGCAAATCTATCAATTCCTGGACCAAAAGCAAAACCAGTATACTTTTCTGGGTCATAACCTGACATTCTTAAAACATTAGGGTGCACAACTCCAGCTCCAAGTACTTCAATCCAACCAGTTTGCTTACATAAACTACAACCCTTGCCACCACATTTAAAACAAGTTACATCAACTTCACAAGATGGTTCAGTGAAAGGGAAATAACTAGGACGAAATCTTACTTTGGTTTTTTCTCCAAGTAATTTTTTAGCAAATAATTCCAATGTTCCTTTTAAATCTGCTAAAGAAATATTTTCTCCAACTACTAACCCTTCAAATTGCATAAATTGATGTGAATGTGTTGCATCATCATCTCTTCTATATACTTTACCTGGACATACAATACGAATTGGTTCCTTTAAAGTATTAGCTTCCATTGTTCTAACTTGAGCTGGAGATGTATGAGGTCTTAATAAATAATCATCATCTAAATAAAAGGTATCTTGAGCATCACGAGCAGGATGTCCAGCTGGTAAATTTAATTTTGTAAAACAATTTAAATCTGTATCAATTTCTGGTCCTGACACAACATCATATCCCATAGATACAAATAAATCTTCTAACTCTTCAACAATTCTTGTCATAGGATGAATACTACCTTTTAAACTTCTACGTGCTGGTAAAGTTATATCTATTTTTTCACTATTTAGTTTAGTTTCTAATTCATTTTTTTCAATATCAGTATTTTTAGCCTCTATTTTTTCAAGTACTAAAACCTTAATTTCATTTAAAAACTTACCATATTCTTTCTTTTCTTCATTTGGTATTTCTTTCATTTTTAAACTTAAATTTGTAACTATTCCATTTTTTCCTAAAAATTCAGCTTTAAGAGTAGCTAAATCATTTTTAGTTTTAACATTTTTTAATTCATTCTCTAATTTTTTTATTATATTTTCTCTTTCCATGTTCTTTTCCATTTTAATCCTCCTCTTAAGAATAATCTTATATATTCAGCTATTTCTTGTTTTCTATTCAAGTTATCTTCACTGCCTGTAAAGATATTATGTCTTTCACTTTCAAGGTATGTTAAATATTTTTTAGTACTTTTTATTTTATTATTGATTTCAATTCCATTTTCAATTGGAACAACTTGGTCAACATCACTTTGTAATATTAGAGCTTCACATGTTATATCTTTTAATACTTCATGATTTTCTTTAACTAATTTCACGAACTCTAAAAAGAAAGGAATTGAAGTATGAAGCACTCTATCAAATACTTCAATATAATCTTTATAATCACGATGTCCTAAAATGTCAATTTTATTTTGCTTTAAATTTAAGTAACTAAACGCAGCATTTAAAAACACAATTTTCTTGACTTCTTTATATTTACTTGCTGCAAAACCCGCTAGAATACCTCCCATAGAATGTCCTATAATGTATATCTTTTTATAACCATGAGAAATTAATTCATTCATTTCTTTATCAACAAACTCTAACCATTCATGATATTCAACCTTTTGATAATTTTTATCATTATGATGTCCAGGTAAAGTTCTAGCAAATACATCGAACTTTTTGTCATAGGTCAAATAATTTGTTAAATATTCATTATCACTTAAGGCTCCAACAAAACCATGTATAATTAAAACAGCAATTCGCATAATACCTCCCTAAAATAAAAAAAGAACAGTACAAAGGAGTGCAAAGCACGGTACCATCCTCAATTTATCTTTATTATCTTAACGCGATTAACGATTTACCAAATAAAAGTGAATTCTTATTAGTTTATTATTAGTTTGCACCAACCACTAACTCTCTTAAAATAAATTCTAATATTACTACTCTTTCTGAAAGTAACCTAAACACAAGCATATTATAACATTTATAAAATTGGTTGTAAACTATTTTCCAAAAAAACTAAAGAAAAAACACGATTTAATTTATTTATTTCTAAAAAAGCATGCAAATTTGCATGCATAGTTTAATCACTTATTTTTTTAATATCATCAAAATGATAATAGCCATTATCTTTATCAAAAGATATTTCAAACTTAGTTCCTTTTTCTTTAACTAATTCTATTAAACTACTTAAATTATTTAAAGTTGCTATATTTTCATTTTTACTAGCATCTTTATATATTCTATATGGAGCAATAGCACTGTAAT
>CANQYO010000012.1 GCA_947628095.1 uncultured Bacilli bacterium
ATTTTGATGTGAACCTCAAATGGTAGACATCAATTTCTATCCACTTTTATTTCTTTCCGGAAACTTTCGGAAGAACCGAGACTTATTCTTAGTTTTTAATTTTCTTAATTTCTTATAAAATATTTTTTCTTTTATTTACAAAAAATAATTTCTTTGTTATAATTAGTATGTATTTGAGATTATCTCATATATTAAAAAAGGACATTTTCTAGTTCAGCTAGATGTGCTCCAAAAAAATTGTGGAACGCTCTAACATTCGTTAGAGCGCTGTTTTTATTTTAGTTTTTTGCCAACAACTTTATTGGTTTTACGTAAAGAAAAAATATCATATTTTATTTTTTCTTATGTGATATTTCATCTTCAACTAATAATTTTGCTACTTCAACATTAAGACCTTTAGCAATCTTTTCAATGGTATCAAGAGTAACTTTTCTATTACTCCTTTCAATATCTCCTATATAATTAGTGCTTAAATCTGATAATTCAGCTAACTGTTCTTGGGTTAAATGTAACTTTTTTCTATATGATTTTACATTTTTTCTAAACACTTCTCTTAACGACATATTCACTCTCCTATTACTTATATGTTAATGTTTTATAAAAAATATCTCGACCAACAACTTTATTGTTTTTATAAACTGGTTATTTACAAAAAATAATTTCTTTGTTATAATTAGTATATATTTGAGATTATCTCATATATTAAAAAAGGACATTTTCTAGCTCAGCTAGATGTGCTCCAATTTGTTTTTTTGGAACGCTCTAACATTCGTTAGAGCGTGTTTTTATTTTAACAAAAGTATGCAAACAAGCATAACTTCTAAAATAAAATGAAGTATTACTATAATTTGTAAAAAATTAATTCTACTCTTCATAGTTACCACCTCCTAACTCTAGTAAACCTAGAATGAGGAGCACGGACTAACGTGTCTAGAAAACATCCTAATTAATATAATAGCATAATTTAATTTTATAAAGCTTTTTGTTTACATAAAATTTACATTTATATTTTTACACTATTTGACAAAATTAAATATTGAGAAAAAATTTTTTTAAATTCTAAAAATTCCCTTGATTTTTTAAACAAATTTTAATATTCTTTATATGGGATTAATTTACTTTTATTAGAATGTCGCCTTCTAACTTCAATTCGGGGAACGCTAATGCTAACGAGTGGAACGTAAATCCTACGGGTGAGTTGAATCCTTGGAACAACGTTGCCAATTCCAATGGCGTGCGCTAGATTTTAACTAATTCTTTTAAATTGACTACTGTTTATTAAAAAGAGGTTAAAAACAAGATTAGTCCTTGGATATTCCTAAAAAGAAAATATAGATATTTAATAATATATTTTTTATTAAATTACTACTATATTGTAAAGGCATATGAATAACTCATATGCCCTATTTTATTTAAATAATCTCAATATTTTTTCTTCATTTTTTCCAATTTGATATAATTCTTCTGGAACATAACGAAATACTGAAATACACTCAATTACTTCATTAACAACATCTTCAAATTTCATATTTCCATATTTCTCTTTAAAGTCTGATTTATTATAATTAAGAACTTTATATATTAATTCTTTAGTTTGAGTATAACCTAAATCATTATATGATAATAATATTTCTTGTAATAACATTAATTTATTATCATTTTTAGTTTCAATTATACTTAATAAAAGATTAAATTCTAATTCTTCTAAGAAAACTGGACAATTTCTAAGTACATTTAAAATTACTTCAACTTGCTTAGCTTTTTTACAGTTATTAATCAATTTAAATACAGCTGAAGCTGCTTCACTTCTTGAAACCAAGAATATTTGACTAGCTTCCATTATTCCTTTAATTTGAAAATCATATTTAGCTACAGACATTTCTTTTAAAGCTTTAGTAAATGCTCCATTTTCTAAAATATTTGGAATACTTACAAAAGAATATATATAATTACATAATACAGCACTTTTACTTTGTAATATTGCTGATACTACAAAATCTTTTTTATCACTATCATTAATATATTTACTTACTAGTACCAAACACATAGCTTGATAATTTTTAGAAGAATTAATAATATTTTTAATAATAAAATCATTTTTATCTTCTTCTAATAAAGAATTATTCAAATCACTAGAATAAGCATATTTTAATATAGAATCTAATTTAAAATCTTGTTTAGTTTTATAAATTATCTCAATCATATAATCTAAATTTACAGTATTTTCAAGAATAGCTTTGTTATCTAATAAAGCTAAAATTGCAAGGTGTTGACTATCATTTAAATTACCTGTATATAATTTTAATAATTTACCAATAATATTACCATTTTCTTTATTGTAACTTAAAATTAAATCTCTATTTTGACTTTCAAGAACTTTATCTAAAAATTCAGTTACATATTCTAATTTAAATACATCTAGTCTTAAAATAATATTTAAAATATAATTAAAGTTTTCTAACTCTAAATACTTACTTTCAGAACAAAGTTTAATAACTAAATTTAAACTATTGTCATTTGAAATTTTATTTATATTATTTAAAACTATTTCAAATTTTGAATTATTTAATATATCTGTTTTTTCAAGTAATTTATATAAATAAATACAATCTTTTTCATTTTGACTTTCTAAAATAAATTTTACAATATAATTACTATTAATATTATTAAAATATTTACTGAATTTAATAATTGCTTTAGCTTGATAAGCTTCTGAAGCTTTAATTAAACTATCAATTACTAAACTAAATACTTTAGAATGAATATTAATATTAGAAATATTAGAATTATCTTCTAAATTAGATAAATATTTATCTAATTCTTTTAAACTTTCACCTTTCATTTCTATTAAACGAGAAATAAAATAAGCTAAACTAATTGTATTAGTATGTAGTTTTTTATAATATGCTAAATTTAAAATACTATAACCTTGAGCTTTAGTTTTAGTTTTAAGTAGTCCATCATATAAAGTATAAAATACTTCTTCTGATACTTCATTACTAGATTTAATTAAACCTTTTACATAAGGATAAAGACCTACTGGTATAGAATCTATATCTGTTAACATTTTAATTAAATATTTATTTTTTAAAAAATATTCATTTGTTAACATAAAATTTATTAATTTACTTTTTTCAAAATCTGGCTTTGGAGCAAATATAAATCTTTTAGCTATTTCAAGAGCATTTTTATTTTTTCTAAAATTTGCATTTCCTAATACATTTAAAAATAAATCAACATTTTCATGTTTAATATTATTAATCAACAAATCAAGATATTTTAGAAAATTATTATCATTTTTTAATTCAGAATTTTGTAAAAAATCATTTAAAAATTCACAAGATACTTCATCTAATTCATTAATAGTAATTAAAAGTGATGATATATCAAGTTTTGAAGTTTTATATTTATAAGCATGTAAAATCTTTCTAATAATATCTATTTTATTAGAATCAAATTCTTCCATAAATAAATAAGCAAAATTCTTAATATCTGGGTTACTAATAATATCTGTTTCAACTAATAAATTCATTAAAAAACGTGTTTTTTTACCATAAAATTCTTTTGTTATATGAGAAGTAATATATTCTAAAATATCAACATAACCATAAACACCATTTTTAGCTATAATAAACTTTTTAATAAAATTAAAATATTCTGAAAACTCATTGATTTCTAATTTTAAAAGTTTTTCAATTATGTTTTTTGATAAATCATTAAAATAAGGTCTTACTAAAATGATATCTTCTTCTTTATAACCGGCATTAAGATAAATTTCCTCTAGTATATTCAATAATTCTTCTTTCTTCATAAATCCCCCTTAATAAACGCACATATTATAACATAAAATGAAAAAAAATACAAGTTTAAGTTGCTTTTTCATAAATCATTTTGTATAATTTAGAAAGAAATTGTCCTATAGCCAAGTGGTAAGGCAGTGGACTCTGACTCCACGAGCGTTAGTTCGAACCTAACTAGGACAACCATTGATTTAAAACTCTTTTTAGAGTTTTTTTATTTTAAAGTATAGATTGAAAACTATAATATGTTTTGTTATAATTTCTAATTGAAAGGAAACTAATATGTCTAAAAAAAGTAATTATTTTAATATTTTTATCATAATCTCTATAATTGTTCTTTGCTTTGGTTTTATTTATTTTCCAATTTCCAATGATACTTTTTATAATATAAAAATTGGTAATTTTATATTACAAAATGGAATTGATATGAAAGACCATTTTTCTTGGCTCAGTAATCTTCCATATACTTATCCTCATTGGTTATTTGATATTTTTATAGCTTTAATTTACAATCTTTCAAGTTTTAAAGGTCTATATATTTTAACAATTGTCTTCTATTCTCTTATAGGGAGCTTGATTTATTTTTTCTCCAAAGAGCGAACGAAAAATTATTTATTTTCAGCTATTTTAACTATTATAGTTCTTTGTTCATTATCTCCATTTATTACAATTCGGGCTCAAATTATTAGTTTTGTTATTTTCTTACTTGAGAAATACTTTTTAGATAAATTTCTTTTGGATGGTAATAAAAAATATGCCTTAATAATTATCTTATTGTCAATTCTTTTAGTAAATGTACATCTAGCTACTTGGATATTTTTCTTTATTTTATTCTTACCACCAATTGCTAATCATTATTTAACTTTAATAATTAAAAAAATTCGTAAAAATGATGCTGATTTTTCTATAGGACTAATTGAATTTAAAACCAATAAACATGTTAAAAAACTTTTTATATTAATTATTTTCTGTCTTTTAACAGGCTTTTTAACTCCTCTTAATATAACTCCATACACTTATATTTTTAAACAATTTTTAGGAGATAGCTTAAAAATTATAAATGAATATCAAAATGTTACAATAGCTAATTCTTTCAATTTCTTTATAATTATTTTTCTTTTACTTTCTTGTATTCTTCTTTCTAAAAAGAAAATTTCTCTTGAAGATTTATTATTGTTACTTGGTCTTATTTTCATGAGTTTAATAGCTATTAGAAATGTTGCTTACTTTTTATTAATAGGAATTTTTCCAATTAGTAATTATCTTGGTAAAATAAATACCGATTTAAAAAAACAAACTAAAGACAAAATTGATTTCATTTTTTTAAATAAACCAAGACTTTTAATCTTAACAATTCTCTTTATCGTTTTTAGTTTCATAACTAGTGATAAAATGTATTTAAATAATAAGTTTGTTGATGAGAAAATATATCCAGTTGAAGCAGTTAACTATTTAAAAAAGAATTTAAATAAAGAAGATAAACTCTTCAATGAATATACAGTTGGTAGTTATTTATTACTTAATGATATAAAAGTTTTTATTGATTCAAGGTCTGACTTATATACTAAACCTTTTAATAATTTAAATCATGATATTTTTAATGATTATATAAAAGCATACAATGATATGGAATACGAAGAAATCTTTAATTATTATGGTGTTACTCACCTTCTTTTATCAAAAAATAATCGATTTACCAAAGTAATTTTAAATGATTCTAATTATAAAGAATTATATTCTGATAAATATTTTATTGTTTTAAAAAAAATTAACTAAAAATTACTTAGTTAATTTTTTATTTCATATACACAAAAATTTTTACTAAGACATTCTAATTTAGAATAATTATTAGAAACAAATTCTATTATTTCATAATTAGTTTGGTCGTAAGGGTTATTATCATTAGATATATTAACTATAAACAAAGAATTTTTCATTTTCTTAATCGTTTTCTTTAAATTATTATTTCCTTGATAACCATTATTTCCATTTAATATTAAATCAAATTTATTAATCGGAATCTTATTTTTTAACTTATGATAATACATATCGTTATACAAAAAATAAATATTATCATATTTTTTAATATTTTGATAGTAATAATCTGTTAATCTTTTATTAATATAATCAATATCTTTATCTGAAATAGTTAAATATAAATTACTTTTATTATTTAAATTTAAATAATATCTATCGTCTTTTAGAATATTTATAAAATTATAAGAAAAAATACCTATTGTTAAGATAATAAAAATACTATTTATAATTTTTAAAGTTTTAGCATTGCTATAATAAAAATAACAGATAAATGGAATAAAAGCAATTATTACATGATAAGGGTCTAATATAGGTAAAGCTATAATTTGAAAAGCTAAAAGATAAATAAACATTAAATCATGATTCTTAATATATTTATAAATTAAAAATATAATAATTAGTAATTCTAAAATCATAGGTACAAACATTTTATTAAAATTTTTACTTCCAAATTCAAATAAACCTAAAATTGTATAATTCCAAAAATAAGAAAAAGTATTTGTTACTAATAAATAAATTACTAGAACTACAAGTGGCAATAATGAAACACTAATTCTTTTAATTATCTTATGCCAATCTTTAGTTAAAATTGTTGGTATAAATAAAACTACCATTTTTTGATTAGTTACAATTAAAAGGCCTAAAATTAAACCAATTAAATAATCATTTTTAGAATTTGTTAAAAGCCATAAAAGGAGTAAAAAAAGAAATAAACATAAGGCATTATAACCACCATTAATTGAAATAAGTAAAAAGAAAATAACAAAAGGAATTGCATTTTTATTTAATTTTAATATAACATGAATTATTAAAGTAAATATCAAACTATAAAAAATATAATAAACTATCAACTTAGTACCAAATATTTTCAAAATCAAAGCCATGAGAAAACTTGAAAAAGGAAAAAGAATCATATTAAAATCTTTATAAGGTAACATTCCTGTTGCAATATTATAAGCAAAACCATAATTTATATAATTATCACCTGAAAAATTATGCAAAATTGCAAAATTTATTAAAAATAAACTAAATATCAAGAAATAAAAAATAATTTTTTTGCATTTATTTTTAATAAAATGTTTATAATCTTTATTTAAAATTTTTTTCATAGTAATCCTCCATATTGGTTTCTTTAACTATGTATATAGGTCTATTTTTTATTTCTAAATAAGTTTTAGCTAAATATTGCCCAATTATTCCAAGACAACATAACTGAATACCACTTACAAAAAAAATTATACAAACTAAACTGGGCCAACCAGCTACGGGGTCTCCAAAAATTAAAGTTTTAACAATAATCACAATAATTAAAACAATCGATATAATAAAAAATACTATTCCAACTATGGAAGCAATTGATAATGGTAAAGTTGAAAAACTTACAATACTTTCTAATGAATAAGTAAATAATTTCCAAAAACTCCATTTAGTTTTTCCAGCTATTCTTTCTGAATTTTCATAAGTTATCCATTTAGTATTAAACCCAACAAAACTAAAAATTCCTTTGGAATAACGATTATATTCTCTTAATTTTAAAATGGCATTTACCATTTGCCTAGTCATTAATCGAAAATCTCTTGCTCCATCAACTATTTTGGTTTTAGAAAGTTTATTAATTATTTTATAATACAATTTTGTAAATATTTTTCTAAAAAAAGAATAACCATGTCTTGAAACACTTTTAGCTGCAACACAATCATATTCACCTTTTTCAATAGTTTCAAACATTGTTATAAGTAAACTAGGTTTATCTTGTAAATCAACATCCATAACCGAAACATAATCTCCATTTGCTGCTTCAAGTCCAGCTAACATTGCTGCTTCTTTACCAAAATTTCTTGAAAAAGATATATATTTTACTCTTTTATCTTTCATAGATAATTTTTTTATTTCTAATAAAGTATTATCATGACTTCCATCATTTACAAAAATTAGTTCAAGATTTGCTTTTAACTTTTTATCTATTTTAGTTATTTCTTCATAAAAAAAACTTATAGTCTCTTCTTCATTATAACAAGGAACAATAACTGTAATAGTCTTTTTCATAATACTCACACTCATATTAATAATAGCATATTCTATATATTTTTTAAATAGAGTTTACTTTAAAATACGATAATAAAACATCCATAAATACGAAAAAAACTTATAAGATTTCTCTATAAGTTTTTTATTTTATTACACAAGTAGCTCCATCTTTTTCAGCTGATTCTTTACTTTCTTCTAAAGTACCTTCTTCACCTTTTATGCCACCAAAGCCTTGTTCTTCTAAGTCTTCTTCGCTTGCCTTATCAAAATTAATATCTAAAATTGTATTGTACTCATAATTTTGGTCATTTACAACAATTTTTGAACTTATTCCTTCTTTTTCAAATTCTTGATTATTTTCATCCATTGTCTTTTTGAAGGCATCCCAATTTCCTTTTACGGTTTCATTGTTAAGTTTTGTATTAACTTCCATTTTCATTTGTTTTAACTTATCATTTTTATAAGTCATAGAAATTACTTGTTCAATGTCCATATCCTCGTCACTTTCAGTAGTTGTACATACCAAAGTTTGTTCCTTTACTTCTGTTTCTTCAGCTCCACATCCTGTAATTAAAATAACAACCAAAAGGCATAAAAATAACATACTAAATTTTTTCATAAACTCCTCCTAACCTCTCTTATTATATAATATATGTTAGTAAAAATAAACACTTAAACTACTTTTTTTAACATTTTATAAAACATTTATTATTTAAAAAAATTGTTATTATAGAATTTAATTATTAAAATATAAATCTTTATCTTCTTCTATTTCTAAAGCTAGTTTTTCATATGTTCCATCAGTTGTAGCTCTATTTATACTCCATAAAACATTAATTGGAAATATTTTTTTCATATCATTTTTATAATAACTTCCATCTCTTGGAATAATATAATTAGTTACATCAAAGTTACCATCTTTTGATATTAATTCAAATTTATATGGAATCACTGAAGCACTATCTTTTTTTACAACCTCATTTTCCTTATAATAACTTGCAGTATATATTAAAGTATATACATAAAATTTATCTTTATTTTCTGTTATTAAATATGTCTTAAGTTCAACAAAAGTTCTTTCATTATCATAATGCTTATTTAAAGATTCTCTTTTGATTAAATACTCCTTAATAGCACTTTCAAGTTTTACATCATCTAAATTAACTGCTACTGAATAATTAAGTCCCCAAGTACTAAAAAATACTGGTTTATTATTACGCATTCTATAAATATCTATTCCAAAAAGAGTTAAAAATACAAGTATAACTAAAATTATAATAATTAAAATTGTTCTAAATATATTTTTTATATGTTTAATTTTTTTATTAGAATAGTCAATAGTATTTAAAACATTATATTCAAACTTTTCTTCTTGTTCTTCTTTTTTTATTCTTTCACCACTTAAAAGTTCATTAACTGTAATATTAAGTTCCTGACACAAAGGTTTAATTAAAGAATAATCTGGCATTCCTCTGCCATTTTCCCATTTGCTAACTGCTCTATCAGTTATTCCTAATTTATTAGCTAATTCTTGTTGAGTCATTCCTTTTTCTTTTCGAAGTAAAACAATAAATTTACCTATTTTTTCTTGCTCCATATTAATTCCTTTCGTGAATAATTATAATATATTTTTTTTATTTTTTTCCAAACTAACCGTAGAGTTAAATTATTTTAGATTAAATTACTAGCTACTTATAGCATTGTAAATAAAATTAAACTATGCTAAAATTAATTTGATTAAAAGATACCATTTAAAAGAAAGGCAAAATATTTTATGAAAAAACGAATTGTTTGGATTGATTTTTTACGTGTAATAGGAATGCTCTCGATTATCATGATACATGTTGTAGGAAATACTATAAATACTTATCATTTATCAGGAACTCCCAAAGTTATTTATCATATTATAGAACAATCTTGTTATTTTGCAATTCCACTTTTTGTTATGCTAAGTGGTATGTATTTTTTAAATAAAGATATTGATTTTTCTTTAATGTTAAAAAAATATTGTAAACGAATATTATTGCTTATATTAGTATTTGGTTCTTTCTATGTAACTTTAGAATTATTTTTTGAATATAAAAAAATTTCTATTTTTTATATTTCAGATATTCTTTACAGAATATTAACTGGAGATTTATGGGCTCATATGTGGTATTTATATATGATTTTAGGTCTTTATTTAATTACTCCCTTTCTAAGACTTATTATTAAAAATATAGATGAGAAAACTTATAAATATCTTTTAATTTTACTATATGTATTTTCAGTTTTAATTCCTGATATTAACTATATTTTTAATATCAAAATAGGTTTTACAATTCAAATATCTTCAGCTTATATATTCTATTACGTTTATAGTGCCTATATTTATAGTCATGATATATCTAAAAATTATAAATATATAAGTATTTTCCTTGGTCTTGCTTCTATAATTTTAATTATTGTAAGTAGTATTATTAATTTAAAAAATATTCCAATTTCTTATGTTACAACTCCTGTATTTTTAGTTTCTAATATGATTTTCTTACTATTTAAAAATAAAGAATTCAAATTACCTAAAAAAATTCAAACTCTAATTTGTTCTTTAGGAACTTGTAGCTTAGGAATATATATTATTCACCAATTCTATATTAATATTATTTATAAATTATTAAAAATTAAATTTATTTTAACATTCCCATATCTAGGTTTTATATTATATACTATCTTCTTTTTACTTATTTCATATATTACAATTTATCTTTTAAGAAAAATACCAATTGTAAAAAAATATTTATTATAAAAAAATTAGCAATTTAAATGCTATTTTTTTTATAACGACTTATTATTTCTTCAGCAACTTTTATCCCATCAATGGCTGAAGTTGTAATACCTCCAGCATAGCCAGCTCCTTCTCCAGTTGGAAAAATTCCTTTAATATTAGCTTCAAAATTTTCATCTCGAAGAATTTTAATTCCAGAGGAAGTTCTAGATTCAATAGCTGCTAAAATTGTATCATTAGCTGCAAACCCAGGAATTTTCTTATCAAATTCAGGCATAGTTTCTAATAAAGATTTTACAAGAAATTCTGGTAAAAATTCTCTTAAATTAGCTAATTCATAATCTCCTTTTGTAATTGCCTTAATATTTCCTAACTTAGTACTTTTTTTATTTTCTTTAAAATCTTTCCACAATTGAAGTGGAATTTTTCCATTTGAAAGAAGATAAGCTTTATGTTCTAATTCTCTTTGAAATTCAACTCCAGCTAATACTCCTTCTCCATAATCTTTTGAATTAACTGTTACAACAATAGCACTGTTGGCAGTTGCTGTATCACGTTTATAATTGCTCATTCCATTTATTACTAAATGATTTTTTTCACATGAAGAATTAACAACATAACCACCCGGACACATACAAAAAGAATATACTCCTCGTTTTTCTTTAGTCGTATATGTTAATTTATAACTAGCATTAGGAAGTAAATCAGCATATTTATGGTATTGATTTCTATTTATCATATCTTGAGAATGCATTACTCGAATACCAACTGCAAAAGGTTTAGAAACCATTGTCACTTCATGATTTAAAAGCATTTCTAAAGTATCCCTAGCACTATGACCAATTGCTAAAATTAAATTTGAACAAGGTATCAATTCATTATTATTAACTTCAATTTTTTCAAGTTGCTTATTCTTAACAATAATATTAGTAAGTTTTGTTTCATATCTAATTTCAGCTCCCATTGCAAGTATTTTTTCTCGCATATTTTTTAAAATATTTCTTAAATTATCTGTTCCTATATGTGGGTTTTGAATATATAAAATTTCTTTATTAGCACCGTTTTCATGTAGAATATCAAAAACATATTTTCCTATTTGTCTTTTATCTTTAATTAATGTATTAAGTTTACCATCTGAAAATGTTCCAGCCCCTCCTTCACCAAAGGCTACATTACTTTCTTCATTTAAAATTCCTGTTTTCCAAAAATATTCAACATCTTTAATTCTTTCTGAAACTTTTTTTCCTCTTTCAATAATTAAAGGTTTATAACCTTTACATGCTAATAAGTAAGCTGCAAATAAACCAGATGGTCCCATTCCTACAATAATTATTCTATCTTTAAGTTCTTTCTCTCCTGATTTTTTACAAACAAATTTAGTATCAGAACTTAATAAAATATCTTTAGATTTATTTTCTTTTAATACAGGATTTTCATTTTTTACTAATACATCAAATTCATAGATAAAATATATTTCTTTATCTCTTGCATCAATTGATTTCTTTTTTATTTCAATTTTTAATATATCCTCTTTTTTTATATGAAGAAGTTTAGAAATTTTTAAGTAATGTTTTTCTTCACTATCTTCAGTTACTAATATTTTTACTTGTCTTATCTTAATCATTTTTAAAAATTCCTTCACCAGCTAATAGACCTGATATCCATGCAAAACCTAAGTTATAACCACCACAGATACCATCAACATCTAATATCTCTCCTACTAAATATAAATCTTTTGTTTTCTTAGATTCTAAAGTCAAGGGATTAATTTCTTGAAGGGGAATACCTCCCGTTGCAACTTGAGCTTCAGAAAAATCACTTGTTCCAATTATTTCTATTTTAAAATTCATAAGTAAATCAATTATTTTATCAAGATTAATTTCTGTAATTTTAGCTTTTGCTTCTATTCCTGTTAATTTTAATATTAAATTAGCAATCTTATAATTTAAAAAGCCTTCTAATACTTGAATTATAGTATGGTTTGATTGTTTTAAAATATATTCTTTAAACCCTTCTTCTAAACCTTTAAACCAAGGAATAAAATTGATATTTATTTCTTCTTTTCGCTTATCTTTTAAACCTCTACTTACTATACCACTTAAATTATATGTACAAATTCCACTGATACCATTTTCCGTAAATAATACTTCACCGATTTCACTTTTTACTTTTTTTAAATCTTCATATAAAGATAATTCAACTTCACATCTAACACCTTTGATTTCTTTATAAAAATTTTCTTGACCTTTTAGTTTAACTAAAGAAGGTAAAACGGTATTAATTGTATGACCTAATTTCTTAGCAAGTAAATAACCATTACCATCACTTCCCGTTTTAGGAAAAGCTTTAGAACCAGTAGCTAAAATAACTTTAGAAGCAGAATATTCTTTTTTATTTGTATATACATAAAATTTATCTTTTTTGATAATGTCTGTAACATATTCGTCAGTTTCTATTTTAACATTAAGTAAATCTAGTTCATTAAGTAAAGCATTTAAAATACTATTAGCTTGATTAGAATATGGATAATAATAACCATTATTAATTTTAGGAACAATTCCTAATGATTTAAAAAAATCTAATACTTCGTCTTTCTTAGAATTAAAAATTTTAGAAAAACTATTTATATCACTTGAATGATAATAAGAAACATCCATTTGTTGATTCCAAAAATTTGAACGTCCATTACCTGTTAATAATATTTTTTTCCCACATTTTAAATTTCTTTCTATAATTGTAACTTTAGCTCCCTTTCTTGCGGCTATGATTCCTGAAACTAAACCCGAAGCTCCTCCACCTATAACAATAACATCCATAAAATCACCGCTTTTATTATAACATGCCTAATACTATTAGTAAATTAAAGAAATTCTAACTATGTAGAAATTTAATAAAAAGTAAGTTGATAAAATTCATTAACATCTTAACTTTAACAATTAATATCTTATTTATTTTATAAAATATAAAAACAAGTGATTTTACTAAACAAATTATATTTTTTATTATTAATTAAAAACTATTTTTTTATATCGTCAAATATTTCTAAATGAAGAGTTAAAATATCACTATAAGAAAATGATTTAATTCGTTCATTTTCTCCAATTGTTTTAATTGTAAAAATAAAATTATAGGTATTTTCTATACAACCTTCAAATTCTTCAATTTGATTTCTAGCTCCATTAAAACGAAAATGCATTGGTTTTCCTACAATATTATCAAGTTCACTTTTAATCTTTGATATCATCTTGGATACCCCACATACATAGTACCATTAGTTATAATTCCACCTATTCCCTTAGAACCATATTTAGTTTTTTCTAAAATTCCAATTAAATCTATGGGTTTATTTTTATCACTTAATGCAACACTTGAAGCAATAATAGCTGGGTCTAAAGCATGGATATTAATTCTTTTAGGACTACTTGCAAAATTAGCTCCTGCTTTTATTAACTCTTCATAATTTGATTGACAAGCACCAGCAATAATTATTAAATTTTCATGACTTTCTAATTTTCTAGCTTCTTTAACTCCTTTAACAAAATTAGTTGTATTTTTATAATTATCATTATTAGATTCACTTCCTAATTTTTTATAATAAGCATCATGACCTGTCATTACTAAAATATCAGGATTGTATTCCTCAATAATTTTTTTAACATTAGAACCAATTTCTTCTTCTTTAATTTTTATTCCAATTGCTTTAACATGAACTTTTTTATAAAATTCCATACACCTTTCTAAATATTCTTCGTCACTATCTATATGAACAACTTTACCCGGCAAGTAAAAATATTCGTCACGATTTAAACTAACATTAAATCTATCTAAAAATACTTGGTCATCTTTAATATTTTTACTAACCTCAACTTTTTTTAAATCTGAAATGTCACTATCAGCTAAAAGACGAATATTAACTCCTTTTAAAATTGCTATTCTAGAATCAATATCAATTATTTTAAAAACTGTATCATTATCATGTGATACTCGAGTTACTAAATCTCCTATATTAAATGGCATTTAATCATCTCCAAAAAATTATATGTTTTAAGATAATATTTAGAATTACTTTTAAACTTCTAAAATTCTAGAGATTTTACTAGTAAAAATAAAAATTAGATGTATAATATATACGTGATTTGTATGAAAAATGTTTTAAAAAAATGTAATTTATGTCCCAGAAATTGTCTTATTAATAGATATGAAACTAAAGGTTATTGTAAGCAAAGTAATAAAATTAAAATTGCTAAAGCTGCTTTAACTTATTTTGAAGAACCATGTATTTCTAATGAAAAAGGAAGTGGAACAATTTTTTTCTCAGGTTGTAATTTAGGATGTGTATTTTGTCAAAATGAAAGTATCTCAAGTAAAAATTTTGGAAAATGTATTTCCATCAAACGTTTAGCTGAAATTTTTTTAGAACTTGAAAAACAAGGAGCTATAAATATTAATCTAGTTACTCCAACTCCTCATGTTATAGGAATTATAAAAGCTTTAAAAATTGCTAAGAAAAAAGGATTACATATTCCTATTATCTATAATACCTCTGGTTATGAAAATGTTGAAACATTAAAATTATTAGATGGCTTAATTGATGTTTACCTACCTGATTTTAAATATTATGATAATGCTTATGCTAAAAAATATTCAAAATGTAAAGACTATGTTGAAAAAGTAAAACTTGCAATTGACGAAATGTATAGACAAGTTGGAATACCTAAATTTTCTACAGAAGGAAATATTCAAAAGGGTGTAATTGTAAGACATTTAATGTTACCTTTCTTAAAAGAAGATACTAAAAATATTTTAAAATATTTATATGAAAAATATCAGAACAATATTTATATTAGTATTATGAATCAATATACAATTATGGATAATTTAAAATATCCTGAATTAAAACATCATATTCAAAAAAAAGATTACAATGAAGTAATCGATTTTGCTATAAATCTTGGAATTGAAAATGCTTTCTGCCAACTTGATAAAACTTGTTCTAAAGATTTTATTCCTGATTTTAATCTTGAAGGAGTTTCAAAATAATTATTTAAATTTTTCTATATCATCTACCTTAATAGCAAAATAAGGTAGGTCTTTTTCTTTAATAAACATTGTAAAATTATCTTTAAAATCAAAATATCTTCCTTCATAAGTTGATTTATTAACATCAAGAGATGCTTCACTTTTAACTTTTCCACCTGTATTATCTAATTTAAATTCAATAATCTGAATAGCTTTTTTAATAAAAACAGGTTCATTATTTAAAGTAAATTTTTTATTTTCAAGTTCATTAAAATCTTTTTGAATTTTAAAATTAAAATTACTAATTGTTATTATATCATTATCTAAAAACTCTTCTTCATTTTCTAAATTAATACTATCATATAATTCCTTAAAATTATTACCTTCAAGTCCTTTAGCTAAAATTATCTCGGAGTCTTCTTTGGTCTTTAAAGAAACAGCATAATGAGTATTATCTTTATAATATAGGACTTTAACATTTTCTCTTAATTCATTATCACTAGTTTCATTAATACCAAAAGTATCACTTGATAAAATATCAAAAGGTTTTAAAAATTTAAAGTTTTTAACTAACATGGCATAAAAGAAATAATCTTTAGAATTATCTGAAAAAGTAAATTTATCTAAAACACTACTTTTTTCATTAAATTTTTCTTGAATAGATTTTTCAATTTCTTTTTTTAAACTATTAGTCATATAACCATGTTTAATATAATAAGAATCTTCTGATAATGAAGAAGTAGTAAATGTTTCTTGATTTAATTCTTTAGCCATTATATTATCTTCTTCAAATATAATATCTCCATTATTAACACTTTTTAAATCATTCCAAAGTAAATTAAAAGTACAAGCCCAAACTGCATTATCATTTAATTTAGTAATTAAAGTTGGAACAATCAAGTCTTTCTTTAATTCTTTTTCTTCTATAACTGTAGGCATTGGTACAATATAAGAATAGATTAAACAACCTATCAAAAATAAAATAAATATAAATGTTGGAATACTATCTTTAATTTTCATATTTTCCTCCTACTACATCTCTGATAATAAAACTTGTCATATATAACCCAAATATACTTGGTATAAACGAATTTGAACCAATTTCCTTACTATCTTTTTGGTAAGTTTCATCGGAATAGACAACAGGAATTTCTAAGCACTTCTTATTATCTTTTAAATTACTTCTTAATATTTTAGCAATCTTATCATAACTAGTATTCTTTAGTTTAGAATACTTTATTTTAGTTGGGTCTAATTTATAACCTGCTCCCATACTTGATATAATTTTAATATCACGACTTACAGCTTCTCTTATAATTAATTCTTTACTTTTTAAAGAATCACAACAATCTACTATATAGTTAATATTAATATCATTCAAAATATCTTTTGTACTTTCTTCAAAAAATATAGGAAAAATCTCTACTTGACAATTAGGGTTAATATCTTCAATTCTTTCTTTTAAAACTTCAACTTTAAGTTTTCCAATCGTTGAATGTAAAGCTATTATTTGACGATTTATATTAGTTATATCTACTTTATCATAATCAATTAATATTAAATGCTCTACTCCACATCTTGCCAAACTTTCAGCTACATAACCGCCTACTCCTCCTACGCCAAGAATTAAAACAGATAAATTTTTAATATCTTCAAATTTGTCTTTTACTAAAATTTTCAATCTTTCAAATTCCATACTTACCTCTCTGTAATCACAACATCCATTTTTACATCATGACAATTAGTTTTTAATTCTTGACATAAAAAATCATTGTAACAAATTCCAATTTTATAAATATCTTTATTTTCTAAATATTTGTCATAATAACCCCCACCATATCCTAAACGATTATTGTAAAAATCAAACATAAGTCCTGGAACTATTATACAACAAGAATTAAAATCAACTAATTTTTGATTTCCTTTTGGTTCTAAAATTCCAAATGTCCCTTTTTGTAAATCTTGAAGAGAATTAATTTTAAAAAACTCCATTTGACTTTCTAAAACTCGTGGTACATAGATATTTTTCTTTTCTAATAAAAGTTCTTGTATTATCTCTTTGGTATCAACTTCCAATTTTAAAGAAACATATATTAAAATATTTTTACTTTCTTTAACTTTTATATTATTTAAAACTTTATTTTTTATAATATTGTCTTTAGCCTTTTTATTTTCAATTAACTTTCGTTTTTCAAAAGCCATTTTTCTAAATGCTTTTTTAGAACCCACGTCCTCCGCCTCCATGACTAGAACCACTAGAAGAAGAATGAAAACTAGAGCTTCCTCCACTTCCAGAACCTGAACTAGTACTAGAGGCAATTGGAACATGAGTAACAACAGTATTAATAAATCTATCTTTTTCCAGTGTTATTTTTTCATTCTTAAGATAACTGACAGCATCAATTGCTTTAATTTTAAGTCTAGTCATATAATAAAGAATTAAAGAAACTATTAAAGTTACAACACTAGCAATTAAAAAAATTAATAAATAAGGTATATGTCTTATATAATAAGAATTACCATATTCGTCTATTACTAAATTTTGATTACTTTCAGGAACGCCCATATCATAAAAATTATTCAAAGATTTTAACATTTCTAAAAAAGCATTATAGTAGTTACCATTTTTCATTGAATATTCTGAAGCATCAAGAATTGCATCAATTCTATTATCATCATACATTTTTATAGCATAACCAGTTGTCGAAATATAATATTCTCTAGTTTGCATATCAATTAATAATAAAATTCCATCACGTCTTGTACCACTTCCAAAATCATTATAATCATAAAAATCGTCAGCATATTCCATAGCACTACCTTTAGGGTTATCAGAAGTTGTTACTAATACAAGTTCATAATTAGTTTTTTCTTTAAATTCCAAAACTTTTTCAATCAAAATTTCTTCCTCTTCATCCGTTAAAAGTGAAGCAAAATCATAAACTTTTAAATTAGCATCAACACATGGTGTTTCTAAAATTACATCATGAGGTGCATTTTTAAAAATATCTCTTACTTGAAGATTATTCTCGTCTCTTGTACAAGTTTCTATTTCTTTAGCTGAAATAGGAATTGCATTTATTAAAAATAATAATAGCAAATAAATTAAATAATAAATTATCTTTTTCATATAACCACACATTCCTTTCACTTTGTTCAAAACTACCACCTATAACCTAACAATAAGAAAATTAAAAGAAGTAAAAGTATCATGGAAATAAATAACGATAATATTACTATAATTAATTTTACCTTTGAAGCAGGAATCTCTCCAACCATTTTTCCACTTTCACCATTCATAGCAAAATGATAAATTTTGTTATCATACTTAATATTTAAAACCCATACCGGTAATAAAACATATTTAATATTTTGAATTTTAACATCATTTGTATTTTCCTGCTCTGTAATTGATGTATAAGCATACATTTTATCTTTTAAATATTTTTTACTATCTTCTTTAATTCTTACAAGAGCATTTTGATATGCAACATCCTTAGTAACATCATATTTTTCAGATAAATAACCAGCTAAATAACTCATATCAAAATCTTTTAACTTTGAATAATCAAAAGGTTCAATCGCATTCATAATCAAATCATCAAATCGTAAAGATGCATCATTGGGAACATTTAAAAAAGTTAAAATTCCACTTCTCGTAATATCATAAAAATCTGTTTTAGTATAAATATTTCTTGAATCTGACCAAGTTGAAACTTTTGTTCCTTTACAATTTAAAAAGGCATTATTTTCTAAATCATATAACCAAAAAGGAACATATAGACCTTCCATACTTTGAATATTTTTAGAATTGGTAAAATCTTTAGGCAATAAAGGTCTTCCCTTACATATATTTTTAAAAGCTTCAATTGCTTCTTCTTTAGTATATTTAAACGTAATTATACTATCTGGTTTATAAATTCCACGTAATCTATTTTTTATAATAGCACTACTTTTGCAATAAATACACGTTGTACTAGATATATTATCGGAACTAATGATAGTTGCTCCACAGTTATCACAATAATAACCATTCATTTCTTCAAGTAAACTAAATTCTCTTTCTTTTGACTCAAGAGATTTTTTTTCACTTTTTTGTTTAGAAACTTTTTCTTTATGCTTTTTTATATCTTCAATTGTGAATTCACTACGACAATAGTCACAGATAAATTTTTCTTTCTTAGCATTGTATTTAATTGAAGCACCACAATTAAGACACTTTTCATCCTTAACTTTTCCCATTATGTTCCTCCTTTAATTTAATTATAAACTAAAATTTCTCATTTATAAACTATAATATTCTAATTCTTATTTAAAATATCTTTAAATATCTGATAATTATTAACATAATAAGTGTAAAATATATATTTTTTAAAGCTATAAACTTTAATTAATTGTATTTTTTTTATATAATTATATTAAGAATAGTAGGTGACGAAATTGAAAAACGATAATACTCTTTCTAATCAAAAGATTGAAGATGAAATAAAAAAAGCTAAAGAAAAAAAGAAACTTGAAATAGAACAAAAAAAAGCTGAAACCAAACAACAAGAAGAAAAAATTGATACCAAAGTAAATGATAATAAAAAAGAAAACTTAAAAAAAGAAAATCAACCAAAGAAAAACAAACCTAATAATAAAAATAATAAGAAAAAAACTAATAAAGAAAATGAAAAACAAATTAAAGATATAAAAGAAGAACAAAATATTTTAAATGAAGATATAAAAAATGAAAGTAAGAGCTTAAACGAAGACATTAAAGAAAAAGATACTAATCAAAATTTAAATAAACCTAAAAAAAGTAAATTAGCAATTTTTCTTCTAATTATTGCTCTTTTAGGAATTATTTACTACACTGTCTTTACTGTTCAAAGCCTAAATTTTGAACATTTAAATTATTTTGAATTAATTAAACCTGCTGCTTTTGTTTTAATTTCACTTTTGATTATAATAATTTTACTTAAAAATAATACGAAATCAAACTTTTTAATCTTTTTACTTGTCTTAGTAATTATAAGTTATACTATTTTCTCAACTTCTTATTCTAAAGAAAATGATTTATATGTTGAAGACTTTATTAATCATAATATAACGGAAGTCATGGAATGGGCTAGTAAAAACAATATTGAATTAATAGAATTACATGAGTTCAGTGATACTATTCCTAAAAATCATGTTATCTTACAAGAATATGGAATTACTACTTTAGTAAGTGAAATAGATACATTTACTGTTACTATCTCAGATGGTCCAAACTATGATAAAGAAATTACAATTGATAATTTAACTGGGTTTTCTTTTGACGAGGTTATGAAATATATTAAAGATAATAAATTAAATAACGTTGAAATTGAATTTGTAAAATCTGAAGCCAAACGTGATACTGTAATTGAACAAGTTGGAAGTGGAACTTTAAGAAGAAGTGATAAAATTATTTTTAGATTTTCATATGGTCCTGACGATATAGAACCTACTCCAGTTAAAAATTTAAAAGGACTAAGTGAATTTGAAGCAACCGCTTATTTAAAAAGATATGCTATTAACTATACAATTGATTATGAATACAGTAATGATATTGAAAAAGGTTATGTTATAAGTCAAAGTGTTACTGATAAAATAGTAACTGACACTTTAAAACTAGTTATTTCTAAAGGCAAACAAATTACAGTTCCTAATTTAGGAAAAATGACTTCTAGTGAAATTACTGAATGGGCAATTAAGAATAATTTAACTGTTAAATTTGTTGAAGAATATAATAAAAGTTATAAATCTGGAAGTGTAATTAAAGCATCTCATAAACAAGGTGATGTAATCGATGATGATACAGTAATTACGGTTACTATTTCTAAAGGAAGTATGACAGTTCCTGAAATAACTAATCTTGCTGATTTTAAATTATGGGCTCAAAAATATAATGTTAAATTTGAAGAAGATTATGAATTCTCTAATGATTATAAATTAGGTGAAATTATCAAAGTTACTCCAAAAGTTGGAGAAGTTATTGGGGAAGATGATGTTATTACAATTACAATTTCAAGTGGTAAACAAATTACGGTTCCTTATTTAGTTGGAATGTCAAGAAGTAATATTGAAGCTAAATGTAAATCTATTAATTTAAGTTGTACCTTTACTTATGGAGGTTATACAGAAAGTACTAATCGTGATATTGCAATTAATCAATCAAGAGCAAGTGGTACAGTTGTTGGAGAAGGAACTAATTTACTTATAACTTTATCAAGTGGTAAATATGTTAAAGTTAATGTCCCAAGTTTTATAGGTAAAACTAAGAATCAAATTGTTTCAAGTTGTAACTCAATTGGAGTAAAATGTAACTTTACTTACGCTTCTGGTTATTCAAATGAAACTCGTGATACAGCTATTAAACAAGATAAAACTGGTACAGTTAATAAGGGTTCAACTATTAATATTACCTTAAGTCAAGGTCCAGCTCAAAGCTTTACGGTTACTATAACTGGTGAATTATTATCATTAGGAAACCCTGAACAAACTAAAAATACCCTTCAAAGTCTTTTAAAAACTAAATGTCCAGGTGTTAACTTTACCTTTAGTTTCCAAACCTCTAACTTTGGAAAAGGTTATTTAGCTGAAAATAGTCAAGTTCATGTTGGACAAAATACTTTTATTCAAGGAAAAACTTATAAAGTAATTATCAATAATTAAAAAATTATCTACAAAATAGATAATTTTTTCTATATAATTAAATCTTTTTATAATTCAATAGGTTCAATATCTTCATAATATTTATTATCAACAAAATCTATAATAGAGTAATCTTTATAATTAAATTTAACATAATATAGTTTACTATATTCTTTATCTTTTAAAACATAAGTAACAATATAATTCTCTTCCCATTTCATGCTAACATAGGAAATACTATTAGATTTTAACTCTCCTACTGGATAATTTTTATGAATATAAGATAATAAATTTTTTTCATATCTTTCCAAATCATTACTATCTTTATATTGCTTCATAGTTGTACTAGAATTTACAAAATTTTCTAATGAATTTTTAGCATCGTTTGGAAGTAACTTTTTTATACAATCTGAAACATCAAGATACTTCCAATTTTCCCTTTCTTTAGTAACTTCCATATTATGATATGAAATAAAATTTTGATAAAATTTTTCAGTATGTGTAAAAGATACAAATAATGTTACAACCTGACTTAAAAGAAAAACTACTATAAGACTTGCAAAAGCTAAACCTAATGTTTCTAAACCTTCTTGAATTTTTTTACCTAATTTTCTTTCTTCACAAAAAAAAGGAAATAATAAATTTAAAATTATTAAAGGATAAAATAACATTGCAATTCCTGAAAAAATATGCTTATAATCATAATTAAATAATAAAGTATGATAAGGTTTTATAATTCCATAAATAAAAGAAGCTACCAAAACTATAACTGAAAAGCCATAAAATAATTTTTTAGTAATAGAATTTTTATTTTCTTTTTTAAACATTCTTATATATTTAATAATTGTTAAAACTAACAAAATAATTGAAGCTAATAAATTAAAAACCGCAGCCCCTTGGTCTAATAAATCACCTTGAAATATTCCAACAATTAACCAACATAAAAGACAAAACAAAAAAAATATACCACTTCCAAGTCCTGAAAAATCTAAATGATTATCATCACTTAATAAATATTCTAGACCTAAATATTCTAACCATGACACTTTCCTACCTCCATATATTTAAATAAGACTGTTAATAACAGCCTTACATATTTTTAGTTTCTTTTTCAAAATTATTTGCTTTTACTACTAAATAAATTTTATATCCTATAATAAATGGCCAAGTAAATGCACCTATAATTAATGCCAAACCAAACTTAATTATATATGCAACAAGCCAAAATTTTTCAGTCAAGATAATTAACCAACTCATAAAATTGCCAGTCATTATTTGATTGATAAATTTCCAACCCCAAGGGAAACCTATTGTCATTAATAAGCCTTGTATTCCACCAATAGAAAAACCAAAAATTCCACATACTAATGAAAGAACTGCTGCTATAACTAAATCTTTGATTGTATCATTTTTAACTGCTTTAGCATCCTTCTTTAAATTTTCTTTTTTAGTATTTAATTCTTTTTCTAGTTTCTCTTTTCTTTTTTTCTCACAATCATCACATAAACCACTTTCATGTTTATCAACACAAGTTTTACATAAAGATTTTCCACAATTTTTACAAGTTCCTACAGCATCTTTGCTTTCATGATAATAGCACTTCATTACATCTATACTCCTTTCCTCTTTTAATTATCGTAGAACATACTATTTTCTGATAATAAATAGGCAAAAATGGTAAAAAATTTAGAAAAAACGTTCATTTTTTTACTAAATTATGATATAATTTAACTGCTTGAGATTATCGTGTAATAGTATGTTATACGATATTTTTATGCTTTAAAACGAAAAAAAATGAGTTTTAACTCATTTTTTTAATATAGTTTCAGCTTAATAAACATTTTTATTAACCATCTATATTTTCTTTTTAGGACTAACCCTAGGATTAATTTTGTTTTTAACCTCTTTTTTTTAAACCTTAGTAACTAAAAAAGACTTAGTTAAAATCTTGCGCACGCCATTCGAACTAGTACCCCAATCGTTGTTGAACTCGCCTGCTGAACGGACATCAAACATATTAGCATGAGTGTTTACCGAATTGAAGTTGATAGGCGACATCTTAAAGCAAATTAACCCTATTTTAATTATAACAAAAAAATGCAATTATTGAACTGTTGCATTCTTAATTTGTTCCATAAATTGACTAACTCTAAAAGCCCA
Source organism: uncultured Bacilli bacterium (assembly GCA_947628095.1). GTDB lineage: Bacteria > Bacillota_I > Bacilli_A > RF39 > UBA660 > RUG591. The sequence goes on from CANQYO010000012.1 coordinate 24,469, forward strand.
ACGAACATCACGTTTATATTCTTTATAAATAGATGTTGGAGTTGTTAATTCTTTACTATAAAAATTATTTTTTATATATTTAATATAAGACCTAATTGAACTATCTAAAGAATCAAACTTTTGATAATACCCTCCATAGCAAGCTACTTCATTACTATCTTTTTCATAATACATTTTAGCTACATTATTACATCTTTTAACTAAAAAACTACATTCGGTATCACATCTTGATTCTTCAAGTATCATAGCAGCAACCAAATAAGGATTAACTTCATTAGCAATTGAATACTTTGAAATTACTTCTCCTTTACCAGCCATTTCGGTTTTTAAATAACTATCAATTTTGCTACCAATAACAGTTGCATCTTCATTATCATATGATAAATCTGTTCTTAACATTATATCAATATCTTCCATAATCTGAGTATTACTCAAATTACTAGCACTATTTGTCTTGATAACAAAATTATAATGGTCAGCTAATTCATTAGTCATTGAAATTGCATTTACCCAAACAATATTAAAAATAAATACTAAAATCACTAAAAAAATCTTTCTTTTCATACTGCTACACCCCTATAATATTTTTATTGATAAACTCTTACATGTATATCTTTTTTATTAAAAGTTACAAAATATGAGTTGTCACGTCTTAAATTTAATATTTTATCCATTTTATCAAATTCTTCTGGTCTATCGTCACGATTTTTATTATATAAAACATATAAAATATGATTAATTCTTCCCGTTTGGTGTTCTAAAAATCTCAAAACAGGAGCTGGAACTTGGTCATACCACATTGAAGAAATCAAAATAACTTTTTCAAAATTGGCTAAATTTAAATTACATCTTTGTATTTCAATTTTTTTCTTAAAGTTAACACTTTGAAATTTATCCCAAAATCCTACTTTTTTAATAGTTTCGATTTCATAAGTTCTTGCATTATACATTTCTTGATATTTAGATACTATCATTTGTATTTTTTTACTTTTTCCATAGAAAACTACTAAATTTCCCATTTCCCTTCACCAACTTATATATTACACTGAAATTGAAAAAATAACAACGAAAATTTATTATTTTTTCATATTTTTACGATTTTTTTTACGAATTTAAACTTTTATGATGTTTTTTTCAAATAGTTAACTGCTTCTTCTAATGTTTCAACTTTAATTATATCAATTTTATAATTATATTTTTCTTTAGTTTTCAAAGCTTCGTCATAATTTTCTTTTGGTACAAAAAAGATATCAGCTTTATCTTTAGCAGCTCCCATTACTTTATATTTAACTCCCCCTATTTCTCCTACTTTTCCATCTGCATCAATTGTTCCGGTTCCAACAATTTTTCTTCCTTTCGTCAAATCTTCAGAAACTAATCTATCATATATTGCAAGTGATAACATAAAGCCTCCACTAGGACCAGATTCATTACTTTTAAATTTCAATTTAATTTCAGGTGAAACATCATAATCATAAATGTTAACTAAATAAAGTCCTATAATTTTCTCACCATCTATTTCTTTTAATTTAGCATAACATTCTATTTCTTTTCCATCACGACGAACTTTTACTTTCAAATTTTCTTCTGTTTTCAATGTACTTAAATATTCTTTATATTCCGAATTATTATTAACAGAAATACCATTGACACTTAATAAAGTATCTCCTACTTTTATATTAGTATCACTTTCTTTGTTGACATAAATAACTTTATAATCATTACTTTTAATATCAACCTTCTTACCAGCTAATTTATATGCATTAATAATAGCATTACTATTTGCTTCTTCTAAATATAACTTTTCACGTTCTTCGATATCTTTTTGATTTTCTGTATCATCTATTGTTGAATTATAAATACTTTCAACTTCCCATTTATCAATAATCAAACTTAAAAGATAAGTTGGAATGGTTGCATTTAATTGTCTTACATAAGCTAAATTATAACTACCTTTTTCATTACTTTCAAGTTCAATTCTATTTTCTAAATCAATGGTTCCCCCACCAGTATAAATAAAATATGGAAGTGGATAAGTTACTACAATTAATAAAACTAACATTATTATATAAAAAATAATATCTTTATAATTTTTTTTAATAAACTTTTTTATCTTTTCATATATTTTATTAGCCATTACAATCACCTATTTAATTATAACAAAAATAAGGAATTTTATGAATAAAAAATATTTTAATTTATTAATTATTAGTAGTATCTTTATATTACTTATTGAAATATTTAATCACTCTACTTTAGTAACTAATGTTATTTATAAAAGTACTTCCATTTGGTTTTATAATCTCATTCCAAGTATTTTACCAATTTATATTATAATTGATTTATTAATTAATTATAATGCTATTTATTATCTAAGTAAATTTTGTGGTAAGTTTATGAAAAGATTTTTTAAAATGCAAGAAACTACTTCATTTGTTTTTTATTTATCTTTAATAAGTGGTTTTCCAAGTAGTAGTAAATATATAAAAACTTTACTTGATGAAAAAATTATTAATTTAAATGAAGCAAATAAATTGTTAACTTTTACACATTTTGCTAACCCACTTTTTATTATTCAAAGTATAGGAATAACATTTTTACAAAATAAAACAATTGGTCTTTTAATTTTAATAATTCATTTTGCTACTAATTTTCTAATTGGTTTTATAAATCGTAATAGTTATATTGAATTAAATACTAAAACTCTAACTAAACCTAAAAAAAACAGTTTTGTAAACTGTTTAAGTAATTCTATTTATAATACTCTTAAAATTCTTTTTTTACTTTATGGAATTATAACTTTTTTCATGATTATAACAACAGTTATCAAAGCTAATATTAATTTACCTTCAGGAATAAATACTTTTTTATGTGGAATTATTGAAATGACTCAAGGAATTTATTATGCAGCTAATCTTAATATTGATATTAAACTTAAAGCTTCTTTAATTACATTCTTTTTATCATTTGGAGGTCTTTGTATTCATATGCAAGTTTTTAGTATTTTAAATGAATATAAATTAAATTATTTTAACTATTTTATATTTAGAATAATTCATGCACTTATTTCAAGTAGTATTGTATTTTTAATTTTAAGTTTTATGATATAACAAAATGAATTTTTATTAATTCTTCTAAATTTCGATGTCTAAAAACAATATCTAATCTATATATATTATCATTATTATAATATGAAGAAGTTTCAAAAGTTACTAAACCATCTTCTGAACCAGGAATAATATATCGAATACCAGCATATTCAATTCCAACATTATTTTCTTCATTAATAATTTTTAATATATTATATGTTGAATTAGAAGTATATAAATCATATTCCATATCGTTTACTTTAACAATTCCTACTAATCTGTTTGCACCATTTAAAATATCATCATAAATTATTTTAGTTAAATTATTTTTATAATTAGTAACTTCAGTTAGAGTTTCTTCGTATATACTTCTATCACGATAAGTATATGTAACATTTGTGATTGTTAACATAATTACAGCTGCAAGGCCTATCGTTAATATTAATTCAATAGTAGTAAACCCTTTATTATTCATAAAGCCTCCATTATATCTTTATTATATAATAAGTTAATTATAAAGTAAATTAAAAAAATAAATTATTCTTCCTAGTTTTACTAACAAAAAAATTACAGACAAGCTGTAATTATAATATAGTTCTATTCTAAAATAATAATTATCTTAGAAATCTATATTTTCTTTTTAGGGTCCTCCCCCTAATTTATCACTTTTTAAATTAAAAAAATCTGCAAACCATTGAAAAATGGTTATTTTTTTGTCAAATTTTACA
>CANQYO010000013.1 GCA_947628095.1 uncultured Bacilli bacterium
TTTGTCTTCAACTTAATTATACCAGATGGTATCTTTTTTAATTTATTTTTTTGTGACATATGTATTATAACTCAACAGTCAAGAAAATTTTTAGTATTATCAATCTTTGTCATTTTTTATCCCCCTTTTTAATGCTTCATAATTATATCAAAAAGTAAGGAAAAAGTCAAGAAATGCGTTATTGTACTTGACCTTTTAACTTATAAATTTAAATACTTGTTTTAATTTCTTCAACCTGACTAAATTGCTCTTGAATTCTTTTAAATTTCTCCAAGCTTTCTTCTATTCCTTTATAATCACTTGCATTCTTTTTCATAATTTGTAATTTTTCAGGAGTAATTAACATTTGTTCATATATTGGCAATATAGAATTAATAGACTTATAATCAGCATTTTCTAATAACTTTTCACACTTTTTTTCTAAATAATCTAAAAGAAGTAATTGAATATTTCCTAAAATACTTTGTTTTCCATGTATATCTTTAATTTGATAATTTACTTCAATACATCTAAATAATTGAAATGCTAAAACTTGATTATCAATTAGCTTACATAATTCTTGTTCTAAAAGTTTAGTTCCTAAATTAGAAAAATATGATTTTAAAAAGACATCTAAGCCAATAATTTGAATAAGTTGGTTTATTAAGCTTGCTTCTATATAATAACCAGAAGATATTTCAAAATTATCTGGGACACCAGCCATAGCTATTATTTCAGTAAAACCTTCTGTAAGACCTCTATTTTTTTCACTTTCGTCTTTAGCTGGAAAAGTATCAAAACCACATAATGATACTTTTGTTTCTTGATTATAATTACTAGATGCCATATGAGCTAATTCGTGTAATAAACTTTGAGAATATGTTTTCCAAAAAAATTCTTGAGGATTATTAGTCAATTTAGCTATATTCCAAATTCTAACCATTGAATTTTCATCCATTATAATGCTATTTTCTCGAGTATTATAATTTCCACCTCTTTGATAAAAATTAGAAGTTTCTTCAGACATTTTAGAAAAATCAATATCTAAGTTAAGATTTGATTTTAAAGTTTTAAGATTGTTATAAAAATTTTCTCTATTATCAATTGGAATTATATTTTCTAACCATTCTAAAAAATTAATCAAATATTCTTTATTATTTAATTCTTTATTTTCTCTTATTATTTCAGTAAGTTTAATACTATCATATTGATATCCATTTTTATTATTTAAAAAATCAATAAGTTCTGAAGCTTCACTAGAATTTAATTCTTTTGAACTTTCATTTTCTTTTTTTAAGAATTTTAATCTTTGATTTTCAAAAACTAAAACATATTCTATTCCTTTATAAGTAAAAAAATTATTTTTCATAAACTACCTCATAACGTATTTTTATTAAAAATAAAACTTCGTTAGTTTTTATTCTTTATAACAATTATAGCATATTTTTATAATTTCCACTTAAGTAAACTTATTTTTACTTAAATTTTTTTGGTTGCTAAATTGTTCTTTAATTTACCAAATTATTTTTTTATTTACTAAAAATTGTTTCCTATTTTCTATTTTTTTGATATATTTTTATTAGGGTTAGTCTGCTATTTAGTATGTCGCCTTATAACTTCAATTCGTGGAACGCTAATGCTAATTCGTTTACTGTTCGTTCTCTTGGCGAGTTCAACACAGATAACGTTGCAAACTCCGTTCCTGGCGTGCGCAAGATTTTAATTAAATCTTTAAAATTGATTAAGGTTTATTTTAAAGTGATTAAAAACAAGATTAGTCCTTGGATATTCCTAAAAAGAAAATATAAATATTTAATAATATTATTTTATTAAATTACAATTATATTAAATAACATAGTACAAAGATACTATGTTTTATTTTACTATAAGTTCTATATCATTTAAAAAGAAATAATCTCCTTTTTGAAAATCACAAACAAAAAAATTAGAAGAAAAGTTATTTAAAAAAGTAAAAAATGAAGAATACGATGTATTACAATCTAAAAGTATATGACTTTTTTTAATTTTTAAAACACTAACTTCATCTTTATATAAATTATTTATTATATGTTCATTATCAATTTTAGTATAAACTAAATCATTATGCATTTTTAAATATAGTTTATTATTAAGACCTAAAGTATCAATACAAGAGCAAATTTGTTTAAATAAATTATAAGCATAAGTTAATTCTTTTTCTTTCATCAAATAAATACCATTTAATATCTTATATAAATTATCAGAGTTTTCCTTATATAAAGGTATAAGTTCTGGACGAACATTAAAAATATAAAACCTTCTCATTTAAATCACCATTGATATTTTATAAAATCATAGTGTTTAATTTTGTCGAAGTAAAACATAAAAAAAAGAAACTATGCACGAGAGACATATTTTCCATCTTTACTTGAAATTAATACTACTTCATCTTGCTCAATAAACATTGGAACTTTTATTACTAAACCACTTTCAAGTTCTGCATCTTTCATAGCCGTTGAGGTTGTATTACCTTTTACTCCTGGCTCAGTGTGAACAACTTTCATAGCAATTTTATCTGGTAATGTCATTCCTAACATTTCACCTTCAAAAAACATAATATCAACATCTAAATTTTCTTTTAAAAGTTTAGCATCTGAACCAATTATACTTTTAGGAAGTTCAATTTGTTCGTAATCATTCATATTCATAAAATAATAAGTATCATTCATTGAATATAAAAATTGCATTGGCTTCTTTTCAATTCGAGCTGCTTCAACTTTTACTCCAGCATTAAAAGTGTATTCAGCAATTGAACCTGTTCTTAAATTTTTAAGTTTAGCTTTAACAATTGCTGCTCCTTTTCCTGGTTTAACATGTTGAAATTCTAAAACTGTATATATATTACCTTCATATTGAATAGTCATTCCTGTTTTAAAATCATTTACATTTATCATTTATATTCCCCCTTATTTCTTTTCTTTATGAATAGTATGTTTTTGACATTTTTTACAAAATTTACTTAATTCTAAACGCTCAGTTGTATTTTTAATATTTTTTTCAGTACGATAACCTTCTTCATTACATTCAGTACAAACTAATGTCTTTCTTTGTCTATTTCCAAGTTTAGCCATTTTCTCTCCTCCTCCCGGCATTCCATTGTATTATAGCAAATAATATCTTTTTTTACAAGACTTTTTTCTATCTAACTAAAGTGAAAACTAATTATAAAAGCTTTTAAACTAAAATTTTAACAATATTTGAATAAAAATAATTTCTATTGTATAATGAAAATAGGTGATTAGATGGAAAAAGTTGGTATTATATGTGAATACAATCCTTTTCACAATGGACATATTTATCATTTAAAAACAATTCGCGAAATGTTTCCAGATTGTTTTATCACGCTTATTTTATCATCATCTTTTACAGAACGTGGTGAACTTTCATTTCTAACTAAATGGGACAAAACAAGAATTGCTTTAGAATATGGTGTTGATTTAGTAATTGAACTTCCTTTTGTCTTTGCAACCCAAGCTGCTGATAAATTTGCAGAAGTTGCTGTTAGTATTTTAGAAAAATTAAAGATGGACTATTTAATCTTTGGAAGTGAAACTAATGATATAGAAGTTTTTAAAAACCTAGTTAGTACAATGCTATACAACAAAGAATATGATAATCTTGTTAAAAAATTTCTTGATTTAGGAAATAATTACCCAAATTCTGTTTCTAAAGCTTTATATGATTTAACCAATACTAAATTAATTTATTCAAATGATATTTTAGCTATTTCTTATATTAAAGCCATCATGTTAAATGATTATAAAATTAAACCTCTAACGATTAAAAGAACCAACAATTATTTAAGTACTAATTTAACACTTGACATTTCAAGTGCAACTAGTATTAGAAAAGCTTATTTAGAAAATCAAGATATTAGAAGTCAAGTACCACCTATTACTTATAAATTATTAGATATTAATAAAGATTATCTAAACAATTACTTCTATTTATTAAAATATAAATTAATTAATGAAATAAATGAACTAGATTCATACCTTGATGTTGATGAAGGAATTGACAAACGAATTAAAAAAATAATTTTTAAGGTTAATTCTTATCAAGAACTAATTGATAGTATAAAAACTAAAAGATATACTTATACAAGACTAAATAGAATGTTCTTACATATTTTACTAAATCTAAAAAAAGAAAATATGCCCTATTCTATTGATTACATAAGAGTTTTAGGCTTTACCTCTAGAGGAAGAAATTATTTAAGAACGATTAAAAATCAAATAGATATTCCAATAGTAACTCATTATAAAGATAATGATGACCCTGTTTTGAAATTTGAACTAAAAGCAACAATTTTATATCTTTATATTATAAATAAAGAAGATTTAATTACTGAAGAATTAAAATCTATTCCAATAAGGAAAGATAATTAATTCTTTTTTTCACCTCGTGGATGACAATTTTTATAAACATCTTTAATATGGTCTAAAGTTACATGGGTATAAACACCTGTTGTCGAGATAGATGAATGACCTAAAAGTTCTTTAACAGTTAATAAATCACACCCATTATTAAGTAAATGTGTAGCAAAAGAATGTCTTAACATATGAGGAGTAACATGTTTTTTAAAACTAATTTTTTTAATTACTTGATTAATAATATAACTAATACCTGCTGTTGTTAAACATCCACCTTGATGATTTAAAAATAAATAATCTAAATTATTTTTATTCATTTCATTATAAATTTTTAAATAATCACGAAGTAAATTAGCTACAACATCATTATAATAAACTACTCTTTCTTTTCGACCTTTACCAAAAATACGAATACTTTGATTATTAAAATCAATATCATTCTTTTTTAAAGAAACTAACTCTGATACTCGAATACCTGTTGCATATAAAAGTTCAAGAATTAATCTATCTCGTAAATCATATGGAGAATTAATTTCTAGTCCATGAAAAATTTCTAATAAATCTTCATACGATAAATATCTTGGTAATTTTTTTTCTTTTTTAGGTAAAGGAACTTCTGAAAAAGGATTAGCTTTAATTCTTCCTTCTAAAACTAAAAATTTATAAAAACCTCGAATAGAACTTATATGTCTTCTAATACTTTTATTAGCTAAAGATTTCTCTTCATAATGATTAAATAAATTTAATAAAATTTCATAAGTCACATCTTGATAATTAATTCCTTCTCGATTTAACAATTCAAAATAATCTTTTAAATCTAATGCATAATTATCTATAGTCTTGATACTATAGTTTTTATTATATTTTAAATAATCTAAATAATCGTTTATTACTTTTATATCTTCCATATCACATCATTCTAATTTATAATTTTTAATTTTTTTATTAACTTTTTTGTTAATATTTTTTTAACTTTTATTATTATTTTTTCTATTAACCTATCTTTTTAGAGTCACTTGAAGAAGCAAAAATACTTTGAAGTTCTTCTCTAGCAAGATTTTTCTTTCCTAAAAGTTCTTTCATATCCATTTTATATCTTTCCATAACATCTTCAAGAAGTCTTTTTTCACTATCAGATAAATTTTCTAAAGTTCTTATTTTTAAGATTAAATTTTCTAATCTCTTTATATTTTTTATATTTGGTTCTCTTAAAAATAAATCTCCTTCTATTTTCATATCTGATGTTTCCATTTCTACTTCATGATAATCATGAGAAATATTATCACTTTCTAACATATTTCCTATATTTAAATTTCTTTGATAAGTTATAGCAATATTATTTACTTCTTCTAAAATAGCATTTAAAATCATTGTCTCTTCTTCAATTGTTAAATCGGAAGTCAAGATTTTATCTCTTATATTTCTAATTAAATTAACTCTTTTTTGTAATCTTTCATTTGGTCCTAAATTATTATTTTCTAATTCCATTTTTCCTCCTATTTGGCATCATACCAATTATCCCCTATTTCATAATCTACTTCAAGTGGCACATCAAGTTTAAAGGTTCCCGTCATAACTCTAGTTACTAATTCTCGCAAAGTCTCAATTTCGTCTTCACAAACTTCAAAGACAAGTTCGTCATGAACCTGTACTAACATTTTACTTTTTAAATTAAGTCTTTCAAATTCTCTATCAATTTCAATCATAGCTTTTTTTATTATATCAGCCGCTGTTCCTTGAATTGGTGTATTTAAAGCCATACGTTCTCCACTTTGTCTAATTATATAATTTTTATTATTTATTTCTTCAATTATTCTCTTACGATTCATAAGTGTTTTTACATAACCATTTTGATAAGCATCATGAACTAGAGAATTCATATAATCTTTTATACCTGGAAATGCCTCTAAGTATTTTGATATAAATGTTTTAGCCTCATCTATGTTTATTCCTAAATCTTCTGATAAACCAAAACTTGAAATACCATATATAATTCCAAAATTAACTGCTTTGGCTTTTCTTCGCATATCTTTGGTAACTTCTTTAACTGGAACATTAAATATTTGACTAGCTGTTTTAGTATGAATATCAATTCCACTTTTAAAAGCTTTTATCATATCTTGAGCATGAGCCATATGAGCAAAAACTCGAAGTTCAATTTGAGAGTAATCAAATGAAGCAATTTTATTATTACCACTTGGAACAAAAGCTTTTCTCGTTAATTTTCCAAGTTCATCTCGAATTGGAATATTTTGTAAATTAGGTCTTTCACTAGATAATCTTCCTGTTCTAGTTAAAGTTTGATTATATATTGTATGAATTCGTCCATCAGGTCCTACTTCATTTATAATTCCAATTACATAATTTGACTTCATTTTAGCAACCATACGATATTCAATAACCAAATTAACAATTTCATATTTATCTTTTAATTTATCTAAAATATCTTTGCTAGTTGAATAATTATCTCCTTTTATCTTTTTAGGATAAGGTATTTTTAAAGTTTTAAATAAGATATCACCTAGTTGTTTAGGAGATAAAATATTAAATTCTCTTCCAGAAATTGCAAAAATCAACTCTTCTAATTTATGTAAGTTTTCATCTAAAGCTAATTCCATTTCTTTTAAATAATTAATATCTACTAAAAAGCCATTAGCTTCCATCTTAGCTAAAACATAACTTAAAGGAAGTTCTAAATCATTATATAAATTTACCATTTCTTCTGTTTCTAATTCTTTTTCTAAAGTAGAATGTTCTGAAAAAATAAAGTCAGCTTTTTTAACTATTTCTTTTATGTAATCATCATTAGTTGGAAATTTACAAGTTATTTCACTTCCATATAATTTATCATAAAATTTTATATCATAATTATAACTATTAGCAAGATAAGCAATATCAGTTTTTATATGTTTATTTAGTAAATAACTAATTAACATCAAATCATCAATATTTTTATCAAATTTTATTTTATATTTTCGAAATACGTAAATTAATTTTTTTAAATCATATGTATATTTTTTCTTATTATCATTAAATATTTCACTATTCTTTAGAATATCAAATGGTACATAATATGCATTATTTTTATCTTTTAAAGATACACCAATTGGAAGGTCATTATGATAATTATAACCTAACGTTTCTAAATAAATAGCATAAGGTGAAGTTAATTTTATTTCATCTTGTGATTTTACTATTTTATATTCTAATTCTTTTTTAACGCTTTCAGGTGATAAATCAATCTTTTTTAGTAATGAATAAAATTCTAATTCTGTTAAAAGTGCTTGATAATCTTTTAAATTAATTCCTTTATAGGCAATTTCATCTAAATTAAGAGAAATTGGAACTTTTTTATAAATGGTTGCAATATCATAACTCATATAAGCATTTTCTTTATCAAGTTGTAATTTTTCTTGAATTTTTGGAGAAATTAATTTTAAATTTTCATAAACACCATCTAAACTACCAAATTTTTGAATTAAAGAAATAGCTGTTTTTTCTCCAATTCCTTTAACCCCAGGAATATTATCACTGGCATCCCCCATTAAAGATTTTAAATCAATCATTTTAATTGGCTCTTTAATTCCATAAACTTCATTAAATTTTTCTTTATCCATCATAATATAATCATTTGATTTTAAAAGTTTTACTGTTACTTTATCTGATATTAATTGTAATAAATCTTTATCACTTGAAACAATAAGTCCTTGGGCATCTTCTAAAGTATCAATATAAGAAGCAAATGTTCCAATTATATCATCAGCTTCATAATTATCAATTTCAAAATGTTTAATTCCAAGAGCAGTTGATAATTCTAAAGCAACAGGAAATTGTTTTTTTAAATCATCAGGCGTTTCACTTCGACCAGCTTTATAAGTTTCATATTTATCATGTCTAAAGGTTTTTCCTTTATCAAAAGCTATCATAATATGAGTTGGAGCTTCTTCATTAATAATTTTATTTAGCATATTGATAAGTCCATATAAAGCATTAGTTGGAAAGTCTTTGGAATTTTTCATTAAACTACCACTATAAGCTGTAGCATAATAACTTCTGTATAATAGGTTATTACCATCAATTAAAACGATTTTATTCATATATTTCACCATAATCTATTTGAATCAAAAACAAAGAATATGTTAAATCTTCTGTTTCTGATTTTTCTTCTTTCTTATTTTCACTATTTTCAAGATTTGTATCTATTTCTTTATCTTCTTCATCTTTTAAATTCTCAACTATTCCTAATTTTTGATTCATAAAATCTGTGATATCTAATGTTATTAATTTTAAATTTTTTTCTTTAGTTGTTTCTACTGTTATTTTATTAACATTTTCACTTTCTAAATCTAAGTTTAAAATTTTACCTAATTCTTTTGTTGTAATTTCATAATTATATTCATATTTTTCACTTTGAGGGAATTTAACTTCACTTGCTAATATTCCTTTTTTCAATATTCTTTTTATCTCAAATATATTTAAAAATTCTAGATTGAATTTAAGGTCTATATTATCTTGATTAGTTAAGTTACCATTTTCTATAATAAAATTATATTTTGTTGAGTCATTGTCATTTGATAAAGTTATGTTATTTTCTTCTCTATTTCCAGTATATTTAATTTCTAAGTCATTGATTTTATTTGTTAAAGTAAAATCATAATTTTTATTTTCAATATTGATTGTACTAAATGGCAAATTAACAGATTCTGTTTTGTTTTTTTCAGAAACTGAAGTTTGATTGGTATTGATAAAGATTATTAAAACTAGAAAAAAGAAGAAGTAAAAGATAAAAAATGAATATTTCTTTCCAGAATCACTTCTTAACCAATGATAAATTGATTTTATTGTTACATTGCCTTTTTCATCTTTCATACTTCACTCCTATTTAGAATTTTTCCAATTAAGTTTTCTTTGTTACCATTTAAAAAGTTTGTAACTAACATTCTTTTTTTACCTTCCATTTGAATTTCTGTAATTTTTATTAAACCATCTTGGGTTTTAACATAAATTCCTTTAGAATCAACTTTAACTATCTCACCATTTTCTTTATCTTTATAATTTAAATTATCTTCTTTTAAAGCTCCATAGACTTTAACTATTTTGTTATCTAAGAGAAAATAACTACCAGGTGTTGGGTTCAAACCTCGAATTTTGTTGTATACTTCTTCTGAAGTTAAATTAAAATCAATTTTTTCAAGAGCCCTTGTTATATTGTAGCCATAAGTTGCTTGTTTTTCGTCTTGCTTAATTCTTTCATTTTCACCTTTGATAATACTTGGTAATGTTTCAATTAGTAGTTTGCCTCCTAAGACGCTTAACTTATCATGTAATGTTTGATAGGTATCATCATCTAAAATTGGTATACTTGCTTTTTTTATAATATCTCCTGTATCCATACCTACATCCATATACATGATTGTTATTCCTGTTTCTTTGTATCCCTCAATAATTGCATGATGAATTGGAGCTCCTCCTCTTAATTTAGGTAAAAGTGAAGCATGAACATTTATACAACCATATTTTGGATAATCAAGAATTGTTTTAGGTAAAATTTGACCATAAGCGCATGTGATTATAATATCTGGATGTAATTTTAAAATATCTTGATTGTCTTCTTTAATATTTCTAGGTTGAAAAACAGGAATATTATATTGCAATGCCATTTCTTTAATTTTAGGAAAAACTAATTCTTTTTTTCTTCCAACAATCTTATCTGGTTGAGTTACAACACCAATTACATTAGTTTCTTTAATTAAATTTTCTAATATGTTTAAACTAAATTCAGGAGTTCCCATGAATACTACTTTTAAGTCTTTTAACATAAATATCACTCTCTAATTAATTTTACCATAAATATCTAAAAAATAATAGAACTTATACTACATAAAATAAAAAAGAATGAATCATTAAACATTTAATAAAATTTGAAAATAAAAGTAAACACATCTTTCGTGTCTACTTTATATTAACAAGTTCCTAGAACTATTTAAACTAAATTGAATTACTAAATTTTTCATTCAAAAATTTACTATTTACTTATCTCTTTATCATTAACTTTCTTCAAATCATATATTACATCAACTGTATCACATACATTTCCAGAATGAGTTACAATGATAACACATTTATTTTCTTCATGAGCTAACTTTTTAAATATCTCTAAAATTTCTGTTTCTGTTTGCTTATCAAGATTTCCTGTTGGTTCATCAGCAATTATCATTTTAGGGTTATAAGATAAACTCCTAGCAATTGCAACTCTTTGTTGCTCTCCTCCTGATAGTCTTAATACTTTTCGATTAGCATAAGTTTCTTTTAATCCTACTTTTTCCATAAGTTCTATGGCTTTTTCTTTTTTGTTTTTGATTTTTAAACCATTAGCATCCATAGAAAGAATTATATTTTCACTAGCTGTCATAAAAGGAAGTAGATTATAACTTTGAAAGACAATACCAATATCACTATTTCGATATTTATCTAAATTCATATCTTTTAAACTTTTACCATCAAATATAATTTCTCCCTCAGTACATTTTTCAAGTCCACTGATTAAAGATAATAATGTTGTTTTTCCTGTTCCACTTCGACCTCTTATAGCATACATTTTTCCACTTTCAAAATCAAAACTAACATCTCTTAAAGCATAATCATCTTCCTCTGCATCACTGTATCTGTAACTTGCATTTTTAATACTTAAAATAATATTCTTTGAAGAAACATCTTTTTCCTTAATCTTTTTTTTATTTTTTATTTCTTTTTCTTCATTATTTTTAACTAGTTCTTGTTTGGAAACATAGTTTTCTTTTTTATTTGCCATTATTAAGACCTCTCTTTCAATATTGTAAGTGGTGAAAATCTTTGAATACTAACCATTGAAGCAATTGAACTTATTAATACAAGTGTTAGTCCAATTCCAAGCAATTCTAGTAAAACTTTAATATCTACTACTGCATCAATAGAATCATAAGCTTCTACAACAGGCATACCTTTACCTCGCATTTCGCCCCTATTTCCACGATTTGGCATTCCCCCATTCATATTAGCTCCACCAAAGTTTTTATCTATTTCTTCAGTTCTTTCATTACTACTATTTATTTCATTAGCAAGTAAAAAATTACTAACTCCTTTAGAACTTACAGCCCCAATTCCTGCTCCAAGCATAAGAGCAACTACTGAAACAATAACAAGTTCAAATACAAATTGCATAGTTAATTTAAACTTACTGATACCAATTGTTCTTAAAACTCCTATTTCATATTTTCTTTCACGAATATTTATCATATTAATTACAAATAAGACAATTCCACCAATAATAAGTGTAATGACTAAGAAGGTAGTTGCAAATGAATTAATATTTTGAATACTTGATACTCCACTTAATGCTAATTCTTCATTCGTTTGTAATATAAAATTTTCATCCAAACCTTTTTCATAAAATTCATTTTGAAGCTTTTCTACATTATCATAAGAATCTATAATAAATGTTGGATAAATTGTTGCTTTTAAATCTTCATTACTTGTAGTAATATTTACAACAGCATCAGCATTTGTTACAAGTGTATTAGCTGAATTTGAAAACATTGACATTGGTTCTTCGTTTCCTTCTTCATTTTCTTTAAAAATACCAATAATTTCAAATTCATAAGTATTTCCAGCATCATCTTCTAGCTTTATTTTATCATTTAAATTTAGATTATTATAATCAGCAAGTTCTTGATTTATAAATACATAATTACCATCAAATGCAATATTCCAAGCATTGTCAGTTATTTCACTCATAGTATAAGTACCACTTATAAACTCACTCATAGCATCTAGTGAACTATAACCGGTTAAAGTAAAATCAGTAGTTGACATATTATTCTCTTTCCCATGTCCAAACCCATTTGGCATAGCATTATTTGACTCAATCTCAGCTTTTTCAATATTATTTCCATTAAGTCCTATACCATAAGTATAATAATAACTTTCAATATACTCACTATCAGCAAAAGATAAAACATCACTAATTGTATAATTTGCAATATTATCAAATTTTTCTCTAGCATTTTCTCTTCCTTCAGCACCTGAAGAATCAAAATCTTTCATCATGTTAGCCCTATCAAAACTAATTGTTACTTCTTTATCATAAGCACTTTTATAGGAATTAATCAAATCTAAAGCTGTGTTTTTAATTGCCAATGTTATGGTACAAGCACAAGCAATAATTAAAATAATTATCCCTATTAAAATATTCCTTCCTTTATTTCTTTTAATTGAAATCCATGCATTTTTTAATATAAACATAATATCCTCCTCGTAACAATATAATTTTATTACGTAAATATTAAAGAAACATTAAAAAACATTAACTTTTTTTCGTTAATGTTCGATTTTTTTAAATTTAACTTCAAAGGTAGTATATCCGTCTTTTGAATAAGCTCTAATATTACCATTATGAGATACTACAATATTTTTAGCAATAGCAAGTCCTAAACCATATCTTCCACTTTTACGATTATGACTTTTATCATTTCTGTAAAATCTCTCAAATATTTTTTCACATTCAGATTCAGGAATTGGCTCTCCTTCATTAATAACTTCTAATTTTATTTCTCCTTTATTATGAGTTAAATTTATTTTAATCTTACTATTTTCTTTTCCATGGCTTATAGCATTATCAATTAAAATAGATACTAATTCATCTATGCTTTCTTTATAGCAAAGAAAGTTTATTTTAGAAGCAATATTGGTTTCTATAGTTATATTTTTTTCATATGCTAAACTTTCAAATGTTAAGGCTCTTTTTTCTATAATCATCGAAATATCATTTTTACTGAAATTTTCTTTTTTTAAATATTCCGTTTTAGATAAATCAAGTAATCTAGTTATTAAATTACTCATTCTATCAGATTCACTTTTTAAATTGTTAATCCATTTTTCATTTTTCTTATTTACATCTAAAGAGTCAATACTTGCCATCATAACTGCAAGTGGAGTTTTAAGTTCATGAGAAGCATTAGCCACAAATTCTTTTTCTCTATTAAAACTTTCAAGAACTGGTTTGGTAATCCATTCTGTTATTTTTTTAGAAATAATATAAATAATAACTTCTAAAATGCCAACCAATAATAAAGAAATTAGCAAATTAGTAAGCAGCATATTTCTAGTATTTGAAATATTTACAATAGTTAAGGAATTATTATTTTCAAAATTATAAGCATAACTTTCTAAATATAAACATCCTATTCTTACTTTACTTGTTTTATTATTAGAAATGATATTTTTAGCTTTAGTTATAATTTCATTACTGATAACATTATCACTATGACTTATTTTATCAACAATTTCATTATTATCATTTAAAATAAAAGTATATACTTCATAGTCCATTACTTTTCTATTATGTAATTCTTCATCATTTGTTGGCTTTAATTCTTCTTCAGTTGTTGGTTTCATTTCTTTATTCAAAGGTTCAGGTCTTTTTACAGTTAAATTCCTCATTCTTGTTAAATTATTTAATATTCTAGTATATTCACTGTGATATGTTTGAACATTAAAGAAAGTAGCAAAAAATACAGCAAAAAAAGAGATTATAATAAAAATTGTATAAAATGTTTTTTTCTTTAAATTTTCCATATCTCTTTACTCCTCCATTTTATAACCTAAATTACGAACTGCTTTGATACTTACTTTTGAACCAATAATTTTTATTTTTTTTCTTAAAAAAGATAAGTAAGCCTCTAAATTATTAGACTCATAGTCTGTATCTATTCCCCAAACTTTATCATAAATTTGTTCTTTGGATATAATTTGTTCTTTATTATTCATAAAATATTCAAGTAATAGAAATTCTCTATAAGGAATATTTATTGATTCATTTGTACTTATACAAGTTAGTATAGAAGTTCTTATGTTTAATGATAAATCACTATATTCTAATATATCTTTAATTTTATGATTGCCTTTATTCCTTAACTGAACATTTACACGAGCAATTAACTCTTCAATATGAAATGGTTTTGTTACATAATCGTCTGCTCCATTATTAAATCCTTTTAATTTATCTTCTAATTCAGATTTGGCAGTAAGCATGATTACTTTAGCACTTATATCATTTTCTTTTATCTCTTTTAGTATTTCTATGCCATTCATTTTAGGTAACATTATATCAAGAATTATTAAATCATATATATTAGAAATAGCATTATATAATCCTTCTTCACCATCGAAACTTGTATCAACTTCATACTTTTCTTTGCGTAATTTTGTTGCAATAACATCTGCTATAGTTTCTTCATCTTCAACAACTAAAATTCTCATCTTACCACCTCCGTCTTTTTAATTTATAGTCTTACCATTTACATATAATTTATATCCATTAAAATCAATATTACTGTTACTACTATCTGCATTATCAAGAGAAGTTATATAACTATCGCCTGTTAATTTGATTTTTGATGTTTTATCTAATTTTATTTTTATCTCTTTAGCACTATTTTCACCATTTATTGTTCCTTCATAATAAGAATTTGTATTCATAGTCATATCAAGAGTAGAAATAGAATCTATAACAATATTTCCTTTGACCTCTTGATTTTCCATTAATAGTTCAACAATACCACCATTTGAACCATTATTTCCCCAAGAATCTTTTTTGGCTCTTAAAAAGTTACCATTAGAATCATTATTTATAAATTTATTGTTACTTAAAGTAATTTTTGAACTTGTATTTGTAATATAGAAAGTATCACCCTTATTTGTCGTTATTGTAGAATTAGTAGCACTAAATTCTGAGACACCAGTAGAGGCATCTCCACTCATAGATTGATATAGAAATATATTTTTATAAGTTGTAGATTGTCCATTTAACTTATTATTTGTATCAATTAAGGTTACATTGTCAAGAGTTATTTTATTCTTTCCTTCAATAACAACACCTTCTGATACCGTAGCAATTAAAGATGCATTTTCAACTGTTATATCAGCCGTTGAATAAATGCTAGGCGACCCTGCACCAGTTGTCTTATATGTTCCACCATCAACATTTACTGTTCCTCCACCTCTATCTGAACGAATGGCAGCACTTGATACACCAGCAGTATTGATTGTAAGATTTTTGGCAATCATTGTTCCTCCACCCGTTGTCATAATTCCTCCAGAGTTATCTTTTGTTGTTGTTATTTTAGAATCACTAATCGTTACCTTTGTACCATCACTACTTGTGTTATTTGTTGTTGCACTTCCTCCATAACTAAACACTCCATTGGCTCCCGTAGCATTTGTATTTATGGTCATATTTTTAAGTGTTAAGTTTGCTCCATCTTTAGCAATAATACCTGAATTAGTACCATAAAAACTTGTATTATCACCACCATCTGAATCGCCTGTTTTATCTATGCTTATATTTGATAGAGTTACATTAATATCACCACTAACTAAAATTGCATTTTCATCTTCATTTGTACTTTCATATTCACCACTTGATTCAGTTGTTGATTGGGTAATTTTCTTTACAGCTGAATAAGATATATTTGTATTTTGTCCTGCTCCCATACTTTGATTAGAATTATTATTAGACATTACATTATCTTTATATTTATTAACAATCAAATTTTCCACAAAAGTAAGTCCACTTGTTAAAAGAATCACTTCTAAAATGTAGATTAATATTTTATCAGTATTAGCAAATGTTTCTTTTAAAGACTTTTTATTAAATGCTGACATTATTAAATAAAGTACAACAATAGATAAGATTAAACTTTCTACCCAAAAAAGAATTAAGTAAACATAGTTATTGTCAATATTATTTTCTTGTTGTCCTTCTATTGGTTCCATATTACCATTATTATTTGGCATATCTGGGGGAGTTCCCATATTATTATCCCCATCAGGCTTCTCTGGTGGTTCTTCCATATTTGAATTATTATTTTCTTGCTCACCATTCATTTCACCTTCAGGTTTTTCTAGAGGCTCTCCCTGATTATTACCATTAGGCATTTCTGGTGGTTGATTTCCAGTTTGACTCATATTTGGCATATTATTAGTATTAGATGATTTAATACTTAGATATCCTGTAATAACAATACTTCCAGATAGTAATAAAATAAGAATAATAGATATAATGTTTTTGATTTTTCTGCACATAATTTTTTCTTCCTTTCTTTTTAATAATCAAAGTATAAAATATAAAGGTTAAAGAAACATTAAAAATATAAATTATAACAATAAAACTTTTATAATAATTATACCAAAGAAAAAGCAAATCTCATATAGAGTTTGCTAACACAAATTTTAATTTGTTTTATTATTTATTAATTAATTTATAAATAATTGTTCCCATTACTAAACCAATCAAAGAATCAACAAAATACCAAATTATATGAATTAAAGCTGTTTCATTATAGTAAATAAAGATTGATGGTATAAATAATATTGAAACAACTAAAGGATAAAAATATTTTACTTTTTCTTTAGATATACTAGATATTATTATAGAAAGAATAAATGTTCCTACTATAAGTAATAATACTAAACCCATTATGTCTGTCGGTCTTGCAAATAATGGAAAAATATAAAACAAAAATAATTGTATTGTTAATATTAATATTTCTTTCCAAAATTTTTTCATAATTCCTCCATTTCTACAAATTACTATTTATTTCACAAAGTTTAAAATTTTGGTAGTTAAAAAGGTAATTAGAATTTACTTAAAACTACCTTTATTATTTGTTATTAGTTATCTTCTACTATTTCATAACCCAATTTTTCATATGTCTTTCTTCTTTTTAAAAACATATTGCGAGTTTTGGCAAAATTATCATCAACATAATCATAAATTAATATTTCTTTTTTATTATCATCTTTCCTATGTAATCTTCCAACATATTGTGTAACTCTAGTCTCACCAGAAATTGGCATTGTTAAAAATAATACATTCAGCTTTGAATCATCAAATCCTTCACCAATATATGATCCTGTAGCCACTATAATTTTATTACTACCAATTTTATTTATTTGATTATTTTGCTTTTCATAATTCTTTAGTATCTTTTTACCTATCCCTCCATAATATATAAATACATTGTTTGTATTTTTAGATAGTTTATTATAAATATAATTCATAAGTTCTAAACGTTCAGTTAAAACTAAAATATTTTTTCCTTCTTTATATTCTTTTTCAATATCTTTGATAATATTTTCACTACGTATAACATCTTTTGCTATTAAATTATTAATTTCATTTAATTCATAATTATCAATATTAGGGTTAGTAAAATTTAAATGACTTTTCTTTACAATTACTTTCATTGGTAGATTTAATTCTTTATTAAATTTTAAACTATCTACTTTATATCTAATATCGCCGCATTGCATTTTTATGATAGGAGTATGGCCATTTTCTCTTTCAGGAGTAGCAGAAATTCCGTAAACATATCTAGAATTTCCAGTATTTATTGCTTGTTCAAAAGTATAAGCTGCTGTATGATGACATTCATCAATAATAATCATCCCATAGTTTTTTGCAATATCTAGCACTTCACCATTATTCCATAATGATTTTATGCTAGCTACATCAATCACATTAGTAATATTCTTTTTTTTACTACTTATTTCTCCAACTTCTTTTATATTTAAGAATTCTTTTATTCTATCTTTCCATTGATTTAATAGTTGCAATTTATTTACTAATATTAAAGTATTAACTTTACGTTCTTCTATCATTTTACAACCTATAACTGTTTTACCAAATCCTGTGGGTGCACATAATATTCCATTGTCATACTTTAATAAATTATCAAGTGCTAATTGTTGTTCATCTCTTAATTTACCTTTAAAAACAATATCAATTTTATTTCCTTTAAAACGTTTATCTGTCTTTATTATTTTAACATTATTATTTTTGCACAAGCTTTCTAAATATTCATATGTTCCTCTTGGTAATTTTAAATATTTATCATCTTCTTTACTACAATCAATTACCATTGGAATGTTATATACTGACAGTCTCATCCTTTGCTTTTTATAAAACTCAGGATTAGCAAAAGTTGCAAGTCTTCTAAAACTATTTTTAACAACTCCACTAAGATTAGCCTTATCAATGTAGACCATATCATTTAAAATTACCTTAATATTTTTAGGATATTCGACATCATTTTTACATTTTGCTATTACTTCTTTTTTCATATCAACTATTTCATGACCTATATCGATAGTTTCATTAGATAGTTTTTCAATTTTTTCAAAAATTTCTTTTTCAGTTAATTTATGAATAGAACTTAAATATTGTATTTGATTATCAATCTTTATAAAGTTTCTATCAACAAATAATGTATTTCCATATTTAGATGGTTCGTTTTGAAATGGTAATGCTATTAAATTTCCATATCCACCTTTTGGTAAGATATCTTGATTAGGAAACATCCTATCAAATGATGAAATAGAAATATTTGATATTTCCATAGTTTTGGAAATTAATAAACTGCCTAATTTTCGCGCTATTAATGCTTTAATATTTGTATCAAAAAAAATCCAAATATGAATTCCATTTCCTGAACTACTGCGTTCTATAGCAATTGGTATTTCATATTCATCACAGATACTAGCAAATGCCAACACATCACTTTTAATATCATTATTAGTACTTTTATTATCAAAATCTAAAGATAGAAAGGAACAAGTATCATTTTCTAATAAAGGATAAATTCCTATTGGATTATTTCCATACATATGATTATATATAACTTTCTTTGATAAAGACTTATTTTCTCTATACTGGCAACTCCTACATTTTTTTCCAATCGTTTTATTACATACCCCCTGCTTCCACTCATTTACACATGCTGGAATATAATACTTAATTTTAGGATTATTTTTATCTATGGATAAATATGGATAAACATCATCTCTACCTTTAAAGTAGTTCATAAATATTTTTATTTTTTCTTCCCTAGTTAAAGTTAATTCATTATCATTAATAATTGGCTTGTTTAACTTATTTTTTAATTCTTCAATTTCAATTTGTAGTTTTTTTATTTCTAATTCTTTCTCATGTATTAAATTTATTATTTCATTATCATTCACAAGTTATACCTCAACTAATTCTAATTATAAGATAAAATTCAATATTAAGGTTTCTACATATTCAATCGTTATTTCAATCCAATTGTTTTTATCCGTATTAATCATAGACTTAAATCTATAATCGTTAAATATAAATTCTAAACTATTTTTTACATCAACTATATTATTTTCTTTTATTAAAAAATTCTTAAATACTAATCTATCTAAATATTACATTAAGGTATTTTTTAGTTAATATTTCTAAATAATTTACATTTTTTGTTGTAAATACCTTTTTCTATCTTAAATATTTTTCCACTTTCAATTAACTTTTTTATTTCATAATCGCTTTTGATAAGTTCCTTATAAAGCAAAATCAATTCAATTACATTGATACAATTTTAAAGTAAATTACCACAATAGTCAACCGAATGTGGCAATTTACTTTATTTTTTTTAATATTTTTATTAGCAAAAACTCTTATTAAATTTTAAAAAATGCAGCAATGAGACTTATTAAGTTAATTGAAGAGAAAGATTTTAGTCATCGCAAACACTATTTTTATGAATATATATTACTTTCTTTCAAAGAAAGGATATCCTTAAAGATGTGACAATCCAAGCAAAATCAAGTATTCATATCTAAAAATATATCTTTTTGAATGAAAAGTATGCATTTTTTATAAAAAAGTAGCTTATCATTTTTAATTTTCAAGAAATGGAGCTAAATGTTCTATTAGTGCCGTATTAGAAATTGGTAAAACTCCCCTTGTCCTAGAAAAGTCTTGTGCCATATCAATCAAAGCACTATAATCCAAATTTTTTAAGTCATCTTTATTATCAATAACATTATCTACAAATCTCTTAAATAT
This sequence comes from uncultured Bacilli bacterium, assembly GCA_947628095.1. Taxonomy (GTDB): domain Bacteria; phylum Bacillota_I; class Bacilli_A; order RF39; family UBA660; genus RUG591. The sequence goes on from CANQYO010000013.1 coordinate 20,299, forward strand.
TAGTGGAATTGAAATCATACTTAATATGTTATTGATTCTTCCTTTTTTAGGATTTTTAAAAATCATATCAGGTTGATACTTAACATCTTCATTCCAACCAAGAATATCTAAGAAATTTAGAAATTCTAATACCTTAAAGTCTATACCTTTATCATCTATTTCTTTTTGTATTAAATTAATTTCATTAATTATATCAGAAGATGGTTTAAATCTAACTTTATCATCTATAACAATGCAATCTAACATAAAAGCTAATCTGTAAATTATAACAAATAATTTTTTATATGAATTGTCACTTAAATGAACTGATATACTCAATAAATCTTTCCAAATATCTTTAAATGCATATTTTGCATAATAATCTCCTACACCTGGAGTCATATCATTTATATTTTTGGCATTTCCATCTCTAAAGAATTCTTTTCCAGGTTTGTCTAAATAAACTTCTACCCCATTTATCACATTAACTACATTATGTGAAGGATTTTCTTTAGTACCAGTTTTAAAAGATAAAGCTTCTTTTATTCTCAATATTCTTTTCTCTTTTACATCTTTTGGTATTCCTTTTACAACTTTAGTTACTTTCATTTTTTACCACCTACATCATAAAATTATTCTAACATTATCTTCAAAAAATGTAAACAAATTTAATTTTCGATTTTGTTTCATATCAAAAATTAAGGTATAATATTTATGTAAATAGTTGATCTTTTAGAATATTTAAGATATAATAAAAGAGATGAAATATCAGGAGGCTAAAAAGATGAAAAAAATTGCAGTAGAACTATTCGCTGGTGTTGGTGGATTCAGATGTGGATTAAATAATGTTGAGCTTAAAAACGATAAAACAATAGAAAACGGCAATTGGAATTTTGTATGGGCTAATCAATGGGAACCAGCTACCAAAACTCAAGATGCCTTTAATTGTTATATAAAAAGATTTGGAAAAAAAGATGCAAGCAATGTAGATATCTTCCAAGTAAATAAAAAAGAAATTCCAAATCATACTCTCTTAGTCGGAGGATTTCCATGCCAAGATTATTCAGTAGCTCAAACTCTTTCTAATAGTAAAGGTATAGAAGGAAAAAAGGGAGTTTTATGGTGGGCAATAAATGATATTTTAAAAGTTAAAAAACCTCCTTTTGTATTATTAGAAAATGTTGATAGATTATTAATATCACCAGCCAAACAACGTGGTCGAGATTTTGGTATAATACTTAGAAGTTTTCTAGATAATGGATATGCAGTTGAATGGAGAGTAATTAATGCAGGAGAATATGGTCATCCTCAAAAAAGAAGAAGAACATATATTTTTGCATATCATAAATCAACAAATTATTATAAAAGTTTAGAAAAAGAAAAATTAAAAGATATTATTTATTCAAAAGGAATTTTTTGTAAGCAATTTTCAATAAGTGATGATGAATTAGAATATAATACTATTAATATATCAAAAGACATATATAAAAACTTAGTCGAAGTTACAAATAACTTTAAAGCACAATTCTATAATTCTGGTGTAATGATAAAAGGAAAGATTTATACATCCAAAGTTATAACAGTTTCTACAAAAGAATATACATTAAAAAATATAATTGAGCACGAAAAAATTGATAGTAAATTTTTCTTAAAAGATGAAAAATTAGAAAAATTCAAATACTTAAAAGGAAGTAAAAAAATTCCAAGGGTTAAACCAAACGGAGAACCATATTTTTATTCAGAAGGTGCTATGGCTTTCCCTGATAACTTAGATTCTCCTGCAAGAACAATGTTAACAAGTGAAGGTGGTGTAAGTAGAACAACTCATGTAGTTGAAGACTATCAAACAAAAAAACTTAGATTGTTAACACCAAAAGAATGTGAAAGAATTAACGAATTTCCAGATAATTGGACGAATACAGGAATGTCAGACAAAAGAAGATATTTTATGATGGGAAATGCTCTTGTTGTTGGAATAATCAAAAAAATTGGAATTGAAATAGAAAAAATAATAGAAAATGAAGACTAACATTGCTAGTCTTTTTCTTTTGAATATATATTACGTTTTCAACAAGTTCCATCAAAAGAGAACAATTTTTAATTTTTTTTACGACCCATTCTTTCGTTGATATAAGTATGTTTTTCCGATACATATTGACAATAAATCTTTAAAACTAATATCACTTTTATTTAATAAACTTAAAGTTTCTACTTTTAACATTTCTATTCTCCTTTATTTGCTTTAATCTTATCATGTATAATATATGAATGTCAAACTTATTGTTTTTTTCTTCTAAATTTCTTTCATATAATTCATCCGTTACATCAATCCATTTTTACATTGTCATTAAATTATGCTCATTTGCCATATAACACTTTAAAATCGTAATATATATCCTCATTTTCAAGTATAAATTGCCAAGAATATTTTAAATTGTTAATAGCGATAATATTATCAACAGTTAATCCATTAACAATACCACCATCATAAATAGCTTGTATTTTAGGATATGTTACTCCAATTTCCTCTAAATTAGCACTTTTCCAAATATAATCTACGATATTTCTTTTAGCAACGAATACATTTTGTTCTCTTGTTAAATTAAATTTATTTTCCATTATTTAGCCTACTTTTAATTTTAACGACAGTAATGACAGTTATACTCCATTTTTTTCGTGTTATAACGTCACTTATTAATCAACAATATCACTAACTTTAATATTATAATCTGCTAATTGCTTTACTATATCATTATTAAATTTTCTTTTACTCTTTTCTTATTTATTATATTATGATTTATCTACTTTTAAATATTTAGCAATTTCATCTTGCATTTTACTTATCTATTGTTTTATTTGTTCTACAATGTTTTTAAATTTTTCTATCTTGATTAATCTCTTTTTATAAGTATTATATCATTTATTTTTTATATCAAGTATATTTTTGTTACCTAAATGCCACCTAAAATTTTATTTAATAATCTTACTCATACAAATTGTAATTTGTTCTGCTTTTAATTATAACCATTCTTTGTATCTTTTTATATATATTTTTTTAACAATTGTTACTAATAATATATAAATTGCAATTAAAATTATAGCCCATATATAAAATTTTATTGGTAAAATGGCAAATCCAAATGCTGATATAGAGGTAAATATGATAGGTGTTATGATTGTTAGTAATGCTGATACTAATGTTAAGATTGATAAAATTGATGAGGCTTTAGAATCTATGAATGGTCTTTTGCTTGTTCTAACATTATGAATAATTAATAGTTCTGTTAATAAACATAATACAAACCATGCTGTTTGAAAATATGCTTGTTGGTCTAACGAATTATATCCTAGAACAAACCAAAAAATAATGAAAGCTAATGTATCAATAAGTGAAGATGTTATGCCCATAACAATCATAAATCGAGAGATTCCTTTGGTATTCCATTTTTTTGGTTTCTTTAAAAATTCTTCATCCACATTATCATATGGAATTCCAATTTGAGAAAAATCATAAATAAAATCTTGAAACAACATTTGTATTGGTAATAGTGGTAAAAATGGCAAAAATATAGAAGCAATCATAATTGAAAATACATCTCCAAAATCACCTGATAAAGCCATTTTCATATATTTAATAATATTTCCATATACCTTTCTTCCTTCTATGATACCATCATATATTACACCTAAACTTTTTTTCAAAAGAATAATATCACTTGCTTCTTTAGCAATATCAGTTGCTTCATCTACAGAAATACCTACATCTGCAATATGAAGAGACGGAGCGTCATTTACTCCATCGCCCATGTAACCAACTACATGTAAATTTTTTCTTAATATTTTTACAACTCTTTCCTTTTGAAGTGGATTTAATCTAGCAAATACATTTGTTTTTTCCACTATAAAAGCCAATTCTTCATCTGAGTATTGATCAATATCAAATCCTAAAAGTATATTTTTTATTTCTAGTCCTACTGCTCTACAAATAGCTGTTGTGGCATTTATATTATCTCCTGTTAAAATTTTTATTTCCACACCATGATTTTTTAATTTTGTAAGAATCTCTTTTACATCTTTTTTTGCAGGAGCCAAGAATCCAACAAAACCTAAAAAAATCATATCTTTTTCATCTTCTTGATTAAAAATGTTTTCTCCTGAATATGTCTTTTTTTCTGCTAAAGCAATTACTTGCATACCATCATTTTCTAATTCTTCTGCTTTTTTTATTACTTTTTGCTTTAAATCATCAGTAATTTTTTTCTCTATTCCTTTATAGTTTATTTTGGTGCAGATTTTTAAAATTTCTTCTAGTGCACCTTTTGTAAACATTATATAATCTTGGTCTTTTTTTACAACAACAGATTGTAGTTTTCTTGCATAGTCAAATGGTATTTCATCTATTTTTTTAAAACCTTTTTTTAAACTTTCAACATTATTTTCTTTTGCATATGTAATTACTGCTTTATCAATAATATTTTTCATACCAGTTGAGAAATAGCTATTCAAATACACATATTTTAAAATTGTTATATCTTCTTCTCCCATTACATTAATATACTTTTGCAATACAATTTGATTTTCCGTTAATGTTCCTGTTTTATCAGTACATAAAACATCCATAGAACCTAAATTTTGTATAGCTTCCATTCTCTTTACTAATGTCTTTTTTTGGGCTAAAGTTTTACTTCCTTTTGCAATATTTACATTTACAATCATTGGTAACATAGATGGCGTAATACCAACTGCTACAGATAGAGCAAAAAGAATTGCTGATTTATAGTTTCCTTTAATTATTCCATCTACAATTAATATAAAAAATACAGTACCAATCATATAATATAGCAATAATTTAGTAATATTTTTCATACCAATATCAAAGTTCGTATCTTGGTGTTTTTTACTTAATTCTTTTCCCATTGTTCCAATATAGGTTTCGGTTCCTGTTTTTATAACAATTCCTTTTCCATATCCTGAGATGACAGATGACTCCATTAAACAAATATTATCGATATCAAATATACTTTTTCCATCATTATAAGTAACATATTTTTCTACAGGGACCGATTCTCCAGTAAAAACAGATTCATTAATAAATAAATCTTTTGTTTCTATTAAAATCATATCTGCTGGAATAATAGATCCTGCATTTAAGGTAACAATATCGCCTATTACTACTTGTTCTGTTTTGATATTTACTTCTTTGGAATTCCTAATTACATTGGCAGTGGAATATATTTTTGACTTTAGTTTTTTATTAAATTTATATTCTGAATAGTCCTGAAAGAACCTGATTAGTGCACTAATTAAACCAATTAAAACAATTATGATAGAACCTAAATGATCCGCCATCATATAGTTAATAATAGCTAGAAAAAAAAGTATTAAAATAAAAGGGTCTTTTAATGAAATTAGAAAGAAATAGATAGCTCCATGTTTTTTTTCTTTAATGTATATGTTTAATCCGTTTGCCTCTTGTACCTTTTTTACTTCATATTCTTTTTTTCCATTCTCTGATGTTTTGTATTTTTGAAATAATTCTTTTTTTGATAACTTTGAAATTTCTTTATATTCTTCATATAATTCATTATGCATATTTATCACCAACTTAGCTTTATTTTACTATATATATTATACACCTATTTTATTATAGTGTATTTATAATTTTAGATGTTTTATTAAAAATCTAGTATAAAGTTTTTATTCATATAAATTACTATTTATCTCACTAAATATTATATCATTTATTTAAAATATCTTTTATTTTTCTTAAACAAGGTTTTATATATTTTGTCACCTAAATGTTGCCTAGACAAAATCTCATATCGTACAAACTTTTTAAAACAAACAAAAATGAAAGCTTTCGCTCTTTTCAGGGGGCTATTAAATTTTAGCCCTTTATGTATCTTACTAGCATTTTTTTTCTTTAAAATAAAATAAATTTTTCCTTTTTTAATTAAAATAATTTAAAAAATAATTTTATTTATTTTAAATTTTGCTACCTAAATGCTACCTAAAATTTTACTTGATAATCTTACCCACATAAATTGTAAACTATATTACTTATTTTTTTCTATATCTTGCCAATTAGAGTTATTTAATATTTCAGCATCATCACCAATAAATACTTTACCAGCATCCTCATCATTTTGTAACCAATATAACATCCATGCTGTCATATAACCATCAGTTTTTGTTAACATATCTTGATGTTCGGCATTTTTAACTCTTGCTCTTATTTTGAATACATCATTATTCATATTTTCATATATTTCTTTTAATGATGATAAAGGAGCAACTCCTCCAAATTGGTTTGTTGTATCTTCTACAAGAGTATCGTCAGACTTACCTGTTGATGCAGTCATAAAATAAGGTATATTTATTTTTTTATAATCATATTCCCATCCCATATTTTTAGAAAGAACTGGATAAGATGCACTTCCTGTAAATATCGTTTTAAAATATTTGCCATTTTCCAACATTGTTACCATTCTTAAAGCTCCTGCTCCTCCTTGAGAATAACCTACAATACCAATATTTTCTTTATCAATTTTTGTTTTTATTTCACTATCATTCAACATATATTCTAATGTTGTATTTGTACTTTCAGCATTTCCAGTTTGAGTATCATCGTTTCCCACAACAATAAATCCCCAAGAAGCAAGTCTCTTAAATGCTGCCTGTAAATTAAAAGACTTTGTATTACTTGCATTTACAATCATTATCATTGGATAAGTTTTATCATTTTTTTCAAGTTCACTTGGATACCATATCCTAATTTTACTAATTTTTTTATTATCTGATTTATATTCTTTTTCTGTTACTTCAAATTCCCCAATACCTGCATATTTTTTTTCTAATTTAGAATCAGTTTTAAAATCCTCATAGTAATTGTCTTTTAGCCAAGAAGAATTTGACATAATATAATTCTTTACCACATTAATAACTATTAAAATAACTACACCTAATAAAATAACAATACCAACTATTTTTAACACTTTTTTCATACTCCTAACTCCTCATCTTGAAATATATCTCGTTTTTTGATATATTATCAATGACACAAGTGTAGCATACGATAGATTTTTTTTCAATATATCCAATGCCAAATGACACAAAGGAGGTAGAAATGTATCATGGATAATATGTTAGTCAAAGATT
>CANQYO010000014.1 GCA_947628095.1 uncultured Bacilli bacterium
GGCTAGTTTTTTATCTATTTTTATCTTATAATATAAAAAAGGAAGTGTGATAGTAAATATATGGAAAATAATAAAATTAATTATTTCTTATGATTTAGAATTAAATAAAAAATATTAATTCTTTGTAAAAAAAAAGAGTTTTTATGTTAGCATATATTTGTAAGCTTACATACTATACACATATATTAAGGAGGTATAAAATGATAATTAGAAAAGCAAACTATAATGATGTAAAAACTTTAAATAATTTTTTAACACTTTTAATAAGAGACGAAAAACAATACGATTCAGGAATTAATGAAAATTTTGTTGTCACTAATATGTACGAAAATTATATTGAAGATTCTAATAAGTTGATTATTGTTGCCTTAGAAAATGATAATATTGTTGGTTATCTATATGGAATAATCAATTCAAGTGACGATACATATAAATATATAATTGCCAAATTAGATGCATTATATGTTTGTGATAATTATCGCAACAAAGGAATTGCAACATCTTTAATAGAATATTTTAAAAAATGGGCTATTTCAAAAAATGCCAAAAAAATAGAAGTAAATGTATGGAGTAACAATATCAAAGCTAAACGTTTATATGAAAAAAATGATTTTAAAACAACAAGTGAAACATTAACGATTGATATTTTATAAAATTTAAAGAACAAAAAAAATTAAAAAAGAACACCTGATTATCAAAATCAGATGTTTTTTAGTTTTGCATAAATACTTGTTGTCCTTTTATTAAATCATAGTTTATTAAATCAGTATCATCTAAATTTTCTTTATGCATATCAATTCCTGTAATTTGACTATTTTCATAAGTTGTATAATAATATATTCCTTTATCTAAATTACAACAAGAACTATAAATAGTTATTTCATATTTATCTTCACCCATATGAACACAACCTCTTTGTTGATATACTGAAGCTAATATATGGAAAAATTGACTAATACTTTCTGATTCAGAATCACCTGATAAAGAATTCATTTTAGTAAATGTTGCTTTAACAAATCTTGAAGCTGAAGATAAATCTCCAGGTAAACCTAAGGCACCCATACCTCGACTATAAATATCAAAATTCAATTTCTTAGAAAAATTATTTACAGGCTGTTCAATTGATAAATTCATATAATTATTCAAATTAAACATATGAATATCAAAAGTTGGGTTGTTAGTTAAAACGCCGACTGCATTATCATAAATTTTTAAGCCATCTTCAACTGATTCAACGGTAATTGAACTTTCTTTATCTGAAATTATCCAATGTAAAGGTGAGGCAGGAAGTTGCTCACTAAAATTAATTTTAGCTATATTTATTTTAGCTAATAAATTTTTTACTTCTTGAATATTAGCACATTTTGATAAAACCCAAGGAATAAACTCAAACGGTGCTATATTATCTTTTTCCATGCATTCTTCTTTATAAACAGCATTGTTAGGAAAATTTAACCCTGCCATTCCTAGTCCTTTTTCATTGATAGCATCATAATATAATGGATAATTATCAGCAACATAAGCCATTCCAATAATAGCATAATGGGATGTGACTTCCCCTACTTTTCTAAATTTAAAATTATAATTTCTTGGTGTAATTGTAACTGTTTCTTTGTAAGAATATTCTAGGTCTAAATTTCTTCCAAAATAATGGTTTTTCGTATTATAAGTTATTGCTGTACACATAATTATTACCTTCCTTTCATTTCAATAAACTTACTATTAAATTCATTAAATAGTATATCATAATCTAGGAAGTAATAAACAATATTCTAAAATTTTTATTAAAAAATAAAAAATATATTAATAATAGCAAAAATTAATATACTTTTTTAAAATCTAAAATAAATAAACGGGTTATAGGAACTACTTAATAAACTAGCAATACAGATTAATAATAGACTTAGTAAAACTATATAAGAAATTCCTTCAGTTATATAATTCTTTTTACTAAATTTCTTAAACCAATTATAAACAAATGGCATTGAAAATATTATTCCAGGAATTATATAAATTAAAGATACTAAAAAATCAAAATTGTTCTTTAAAATATCAAGATTACTTGCTTCATAAATAAACATTTTCTTAATTAATATTAAAAAATCTAAACCATCGGTAATTCTAAAAATTACAAAGCCAACTACTATTATTAATAAGGTTAAAATATGCGAAACAAAACTAGGAAACTTTTTAATAATATTTTTAAACAAAGTTTTTTCAAGTAATAAAATTATTCCATAATAAAGTCCCCAAATTATAAAATTCCAACTAGCTCCATGCCATAGCCCGGTTAATAACCAAACAATCAAAAAATTTCTTATCCACTTTACCTTACTAGTTCTATTTCCTCCCATTGGTATATAAATATAATCTCTAAACCAAGTTGATAAAGAAATATGCCATCTTCTCCAAAAATCAGTTATAGATTTAGCAATATAAGGGTAATTAAAATTTTCTAAAAAATGAAAACCAAACATACGTCCAAGACCAATAGCCATATCACTGTAACCTGAAAAATCGAAATAAATTTGTAAGGTATAACAAATAGCTACACTCCAAGCCAGAAATGTTCCAATACTTCCTACTTTATCTATTAAAATAGTATCAACAATAAAAGCCATATTATTAGCAATCAAAACTTTTTTAGAAAGACCAATAATAAATCTCTGAATACCAATAATAAAATCTTCTAATGTTTCTTTTCGATTAGATATTTCTTCACATACTGTTTCATATCTTACAATTGGTCCAGCAATTAATTGAGGAAATAAACTAATATAAGTTGCTAATTTTAAAATATTTCTTTGAACTTTTACTTTTCCTCGATAAACATCAATTATATAAGACATAATTTGAAAAGTATAAAAACTTATTCCAATTGGTAAACTAATATTTTGATATAAAATTTTAGAATTAAAAATAGAATTAATAATTGAAATAAAAAAATCAAAATACTTAAAATAACCTAACAATAAAACATTTATAATAATAGTAAAAATAAATAATATCTTTTTATACTTACTATTTGAAAACCAAATTGCCATTAAATAGTTAAAAATAATTGAAAATAACATAAGTAAAATATAAATTGGTTCTCCAAAAGAATAAAATAAAAAAGAAAAAAGACATAAAATAATATTTCGATAAGTTCTATTTTTAGATATATAGTATAATAATAAAATTAAAGGTAAAAAACCAAATAGAAAAACTGCACTAGAGAATACCATTTAAACCTCCATTTTTAAAATTACGGACTGTAAAATACTATTAGCACTTCCCATAAATAATAAATTCTTTATATTGTTTTCTTTAATATAATCATTTAAATTTAAATTATCTGCAACATATCTTGGGTCAAGTACAAAAGTTTTATTAAAATGTGATGCAATTAGTTCATTAATTGCATTTGTTTCACTATAACCGATAATTAATAAATTATCTTCACTTTCATTTTCAAAATCATAAATAATCTCACTAGAATCATAACCATAAAATTCACCATAAGTAAGATTATAATCAGAATCAGTATTAACTTTATCTTCTAAATATAATTTTTGCTTTCCATATTCTTTTTCTTCACCATTCACATAAGTTTTATGAGAAGGAATAGAAAAATCATAAGCTTTAAATTTTTCTTTATAAAAATAAAATTGAGCTCCAAGAGCTTTACTACCATAAATATTATACTTAAGTTCAACTTCCTTGATTGGTTTTAAAACTTCTTCTTCCCCTTTTATCATTTTAATTATATCTTTATAACCTTGATAAGAACCTTGATAATTCCAATGATGGTCAGTTTTATAAAAATAATTTTTATAAGTATCAAAACTATCTACATTTAAATAACTAGTTTTAAAGTTTTTAAAATATTTAATTAAACTATCATAATAATCATTATTTATATTATTAAAATCTAAGGAAGCATCACTATTAATAAAATATAAATATTTATTTTCAACTAAAACTTGATTGAAAAAATTTTCAATTCTTTCTAGTGCTTCTTCATTAATATCCCATTTTCTATACAATAAATAATCGTCATTATTGTAACTATATAAGTCCTTAGTTACTAACTTATAATCTTTTGTTTTATTTAAATTAGTAAGGAAGTAAAAAATTTCATTCTTGGTAATTAAAAAATATTTTTTTAATCTTTCAGATAAAAAAGCTTGGTCAGAAAAGGCATTTTCCAAATTTTCTTGATAAGTACCATTAAAATAATCTTTTAGATTAAATGAAGGCATTTGATATGCAGTTCTATTTTCTAAATGAATTATTTCTCTAGGACCTCTTATATAATTAATTAATACTAATAGAAGTATAGCAACAAATGATATTAAAAATATTTTTTTTACTAATAAACTTTTTTTATTGTTGTTCATCTCTATCACCTGTTTTCTCCTTCTGAATTAACATATCTAAGGTTACTCCTAAAGCAACAGAAATTTTATAAAAAGTTTCAACTGAAAAATTATAAGCTGTCTTTTCACTTTCTATTTGACGTATAAAATCATGTGATAAATCTACTAATTCAGATAATTTTGCTGATGTAATTTTTTTCTCTTTTCTATATTTTTTAATATTTTTACGAATAGTATTATAAATGTCATTGTCAAATTCTAAATTTTCGTCCTTCATAAAACACCACAATATAATTTTAAAAAAATACCTCTTAAAAATATGTTAGGCACCTCATAACAAAAAAATCTTTTTAATATTAAAAAATAATGTGATAAAATATAGATATAAGTTAAGGAGGAAATATGCAAGAATTAACTATAACATTTAATAATAATTTAAGTGATTTAATAATTGAAAAATTGCAAAAAGAAAGAAAAATAAAAGAAGTATCTTTAAATAAAGACACTATTACTTTAAAATATTTAGATTTAAAAGAAAAAAAGTTATATAAAAAACTTGAAAACAGTATAGACGACATTTTAGTTTTAAAAGAATTTGATAAACATCTTGATAATCTTAAAATCTACTATATAGATATTGATTTTAACTGTGAAGTTTGTCTTTCCAAAAAACTTCTTCAACTTTTTTACATAGAAGGTATTAGTTATGCTAGTTACAATAAACCTACTTTAACAATTAAATATGTTGAAAATAAAATTACAAACGAAGAAATTAAAACACTTTTTGAAGAATTAAATTAAATTCCATAAGAAAACTTCTTATTAAGCAATTTATTTAAGAAGTTTTTTTATATTTAAAGATGCATTATATATTTGATTTTTACTATATTTGTTTTTATAATCAACAGATACTTTAGAAATAGCTTCTTTCATGGTACATTTCTCTTTAATGACTTTATCAATTAAAATTGCTTCAAGTGATAATTCGTCTTTTACTTCTTGATTAGTTTTTTTATTCTTTAGAACAATAATAACATATTCACCTAATTCATGATTAGAATTATTTTCTAATGCTTCTTTAACTTCAGAAGATAAACCATAATATTTTCTTTCAAATTTTTTAGTTAAATCATTTAAAACCACGATATAGGGGTTTAACATTGCCTCTTCAATACTTTTTAAAGTATCTAATATTCTTTTAGGAGATTCATAAAAAACGACAATCTCAATATCATTTTTATCTATCTCTTTTAGTTTTAAAAGTCTTAAATTAGCTTTTCTTTCTAAAAAGCCATAAAAAGCAAAGTTATTTAAAGTTAAACCAGACAAAGTTAAAGCTGTTATTAAAGCTGATGGTCCAGGAATAGAATAAATCTCAATATTTTCACGAATACACTCATGAATTAAAATACTTCCAGGGTCACTTATACATGGAGTTCCCGCATCTGTTATTAAAGCCATATTAGAACCACTCTTAAGTTCTTTAATTAATTCGTCAGTTCTTTTTTCTTCATTAAATTTATGATATGAAAGTAACTTTGTTTTAATATCATAAGAATTTAATAAATGACTAGATGTTCTTGTATCTTCACATAAAATAATATCAACACTTTGTAATATTTCCAATGCTCTTTTAGAAATATCTCCTAAATTTCCAATTGGAGTTGCTACAATATATAAAGTTCCCATACTTAACCTACTTTCTTAATCTCACGTCTAAACTGAAACACATATATAATAAGATTATTAGTAATAATATACATAATAATTATATCATAAAAAGATAGACAATTTTCAAAAATTATCTATCTTCTAAATTAAACTCTTTCAACGTCTAAATAAACATCTATTCCATTTAAATTAGTTGCTTCCCCTGTTTTCTTTTCAGAGATTAAACTATCACATAAAGTTTCTTTTTTAATAAAATCAAGGAAGTCATTTAATTTTTCTAATAAATTTTCTGTACTATAATAATAAATATATATTCTATCCGTTATATTAAAGTCTTTAGCTTTTCTTAATTGTTGAACTTTACTAATTAATTCACGAGCAATTCCCTCATTCTTTAATTCTTCAGTTAACGTTGTATTTAAAATTATAAATAAGTTGTTACTAATTCCTGTATTATAACCTTCTTTAGAATTAACTCTAATATCTAACATTTCATTTGTAAGTTCATATTCTTTATCATTTAAAGTAATATTTAATGTCTTACCTTCATTTACTTTGTTAATATCTTCAATAGTTAATTTTTTTAAGTACTCTGTTAAGTCTTTAATATTTGAACCAAATAATTTACCACATACTTTGAAATTAGGTTTAACTTCATAATTAATATAAGTTTCAAGATTATTTTCAAATCTTATTTCTTTAACATTTAACTCTTCTTTTATTAAATCTGTTAAATCTCCTATTACCTTCTTTAATTTTTTATCAAGAATTACTTCACTTATTGGGACTCTTACTTTAATTTTTACATCTTCACGTATCTTACGACCAAGTGAAATTAAATCACGAACTGTATCCATTTTTTCTTCAATTTTTAAATCAATTAAAGCTTCATTGTATTTAGGGAAATCAGCTAAATGAACACTTTCAAAATCAGTTAATTTAGTATATAACTCTTCAGAAGTAAATGGAACAATTGGGGCAATCATTTTAGATAAACCAACTAAAACATCATAAGTAGTTTTATAAACTGCTTTTTTACTATTATCTAGGTTAGATGACCAAAAACGATTACGATTACGTCTAATATACCAATTTGATAAATCATCAGATACAAAGGTTACTAAAGCTCTAACAACTTTATTTAAATCGTATTCGTCATAACTTTCCGTTACATATTTTAATAATTTATTATATTTAGAAAGTAACCATTTATCAATTTCTTCTAAATTTTCATATTCTAAATCAAATTCTCGAGGGTCAAGATTATCTATATTAGCATATGTTTGAAAGAAAGTATAAGTATTTAAAAGTGGATTAAAGAATTTAGAATGAACTTCTTTTAAACCTTCTTCATCAAATTTTAAAGGTGTCCAAACAGGAGATACATATGGAAGATAAAATCTTACTGTATCAGCTCCATATTTTTCAATAGTTGTAAACGGTTCAACAATGTTTCCTTTAGATTTACTCATTTTCTTTCCTTCTTTATCAAGAAGTAAATCATTTACTAAAACGTTTTTATAAGGTGAAACGCCTTTTAAGAATACTGAGATAACAATTAAAGAATAAAACCAGCCTCTAGTTTGGTCAATTCCTTCACAGATAAAATCAGCTGGAAATTGACTTTCCCATAATTCTCTATTCTCAAATGGGTAATGATATTGAGCAAATGGCATAGAACCTGAATCAAACCAACAATCAATTACATCTTTTACACGAGTCATTGTCTTACCACATTCAGGACATTTAATATGAATTTCGTCAACATATGGACGGTGAAGCTCTATATTAGGAGCAATTTTTTCAATAGCTTTACTTACAAGTTCTTCTCTTGAACCTATCATCTCATCATGTCCACATTCACATCTCCATAAAGGTAAAGGTGTTCCCCAATAACGACTTCTAGAAATTGCCCAGTCATTTAAGTTCATAAGCCAATTTTCAAAACGTTTCTCTCCAACATAATCAGGATACCAATTAACTTTTTTATTAGCAGCAATTATCTTATCTTTTAATTTAGTAACTTCAAGATAAAAACTTGGTTTAGAATAATAAAGTAAAGGTGTATTACATCTCCAACAATGTGGATAATTATGTTTCATTTTTTGTTTTTTAAATAGTTTATCATTTTCCTTTAAATATTTGATTACTTCAAGGTCAGCATCAAAAACACTTATACCCTTCCATAAACCTTCCGTATATTTACCATCTTCTCCAACTGGGTTTAGATAAGGTAAATCATATTTTTTACCAACTTTAGAATCGTCTTCACCAAAAGCTGGAGCTATATGAACTATTCCAGTTCCATCTTCCGCTGTAACATAATCAGCAAGGGTTACATAAAAAGCTTTTTTATTAACTTTAAGTGATGGAATTAATTGTTCATATTCCATATATTCTAAATCGCGTCCTTTATATGTTTCTAAAACTTTAACATCTTCACCTAAAACTTTTTCAACTAAAGATTTAGCTAAAATAAATTTATAACCTTGACTTTCAACTTTAACATAATCATATTCTGGGTTAACACACAAAGCAACATTAGAAATTAAAGTCCAAGGAGTTGTTGTCCAAACTAAAAAGTAAACATCTTCGTCTTTCTTTTTCATTGGAACAATTACTGTCTGAGCTTCTATTTCTTTATAACCTTGAGCAACTTCATGAGAAGCAAGTCCTGTTCCACATCTTGTACAATAAGGAACTATCTTTACACCTTCATAAAATAAACCTTCGTCAAAAAATTTCTTTAAAATATACCATTCTGTTTCTATATAATTATTATCATATGTAACATAAGGATTTTTTAAATCAATGAATTGTCCCATCTTAGTTGTTAAATCTGAAAAAGCTTTTTCATTTTTCCATACTATTTCACGACATTTTTCATTAAACTCTTTAATTCCATATTTTTCAATATCATTTTTATTTTTAAAACCTAAAGTTTTTTCAACTTCAACTTCAACTGGTAAACCATGTGTATCCCAACCTACTTTTCTTAAAACTTTATAACCTTGCATTGTTTTATATTTACAGAAACTATCTTTTAAAAATTTAGCTACCATATGATGTAAACCTGGAAAACCATTAGCAGTTGCAGGTCCATCATAAAAAACAAAAGGTTCTTTTCTAGCATCAATACATCTATCAAGTATTTTCATTTTTTCCCAACGCTCACTAATAGAACTTTCTACTTCACTTTTTTTTCTGTTGTCTAATTCTTTAAACATATATCCTCCTTAAAATTTAAAAAAACTCTCCATCCAAAGGACGAGAGTTCGTGTTACCACCTTAATTCAATTTAATATATTATATACTAAATTCTCAAAATTATAACGCATTACCGTATTTATCTTATCCATAAATAGCACTTGAAAGTGATTTGAATAAACTTTAATTTATCTATTTGCACCAACCATAGACTCTCTTTAAATCTTAATTTATTCCGTCTTTCGCATTTGCTTACAACTAATCATAACAAAGTTTCCCTTAAAAATCAAGATTTTTTGAACTTCTTTTTACTTTTTATTGTTCTAACATTTTTTTGATATGAATTTTAAAAAATTATATGTAATAATTATAAAATTATACTTGACTTATTTTTTTAAATGAAATATTCTTTATTTAAGGTTAATCTATTCGTATTTAATGTCGCCTTCCATCTTCAATTCGTGGAACGCTAATGCTAATATGTGGCGTGTCAATCCAACAGGCGAGTTAAACCAATGGGGTAACGTTAACAACTCTAATGGCGTGCGCAAGATTTTAATTAAGTCTTTAAAATATAATCACGGTTTATTTAAAAGAGATTAAAAACAAGATTAATCTTTGGGAAGACCCTAAAAAAACAATATAGATATTTAATAAATTAAGTTATTAAATTAGCACTATATTATTAATTTATTATAAAAAAGAGTTCTAAACTCTTTTTTATTTATGATATTCAAATTCAAAATCAAGTATCTTGACAATTGCTCCTTCTTCTATTCCCATACTTTCTAATTTATCATCAATTCCCATTTTTCTTAGTTTATTAATAAATCTTTGAATTCCCTCTTCAGATTGAAAATTTGTCATTTTAAACATTTTTTCAATCTTTTTACCATATATAATGTATTCATTATTCTCTTTTCGAATATCAAAAGGTTTTTCTTCTTCGAATTTATATAAAACATGAGATAAATATTCTCCTTCTTCATATAAAGGAGTATTAGGTTCTTTATCAACTAAATTAGCTAATTCAATAAGTACTTCTTCAAGACCTTCATTAGAAATTGCCTTAACGGGAAAAACTTTAACCTTAACTTTTTTCTTAAATTCTTCTAAATTTTTTAAAGCTTCTGGAACATCCATTTTATTAGCAATTACAATCATAGGTTTCTTCATAAGTTTAGGGCTAAATTTTTCAAGTTCTTTATTAATATTTATAAAATCTTCATAAGGCTTTCTACCTTCAAGACCTGCCATATCAATCACATGAGCTATTACTTTAGTTCTTTCAATATGTCTTAAAAATTTATCACCAAGTCCTACTCCTTCACTTGCTCCTTCAATTAACCCCGGTAAATCAGCCATGACAAAACTTCGATTATCACGAGTTTTAACAACTCCTAAATTAGGAGTTAAAGTTGTAAAATGATAATCAGCAATTTTAGGTTTAGCTCGACTAACTTTAGATAAAATCGTACTTTTACCTACACTTGGAAAACCAACTAAACCAACATCAGCCAACAATTTTAGTTCTACTTTTAAAACTTTCTCTTCACCTGGTTCACCATTTTCTGAAAAATTAGGTGCGGGATTAGCTAAGGTCTTAAATGCTGTGTTTCCACGTCCGCCACGTCCTCCTTTAGCAACAACAACTTCAGAATCAATATCTTTTAAATCGGCGATTATTAAATTAGTATCATAATCGGTTACAACTGTCCCTTGAGGTACTTTTATAATAACATCAGTTGCATCTTTACCATTCATATTCTTGCCACTGCCGTTTTCCCCTTTATCACCCTTAATTGTTTTCATATATCTTAAATCAATTAAAGTATGTAAGCCGGTATCAACTTTAAATATGATATTAGCACCACGTCCACCATCTCCTCCAAATGGACCTCCCATTGGAACAAATTTTTCACGACGAAAAGCAATACAACCATCTCCACCACGACCTGCAATTACTTTAATCAAAGTTTCGTCAATAAACATAAAATCACCCACTTTTTTAGTTATAAATCTGCTAAATTATATCATGAAGACTAAAAAAAAGCAAATTACTTGCTTTAAGATATTTTTTTAGCTACAACTACAAATCTACCATCAGTTTGAGAATATTCACAAGTTGATAAAGTTAATAATTGGTCTCCATATTTGGCAGTAACACCTGTATCATATATACTAGCGTTTTTAGCATTATTAACATAATCATTATACTCTTTTTCATTTTTAGCATTAACAAAGAAATAATATCTAAAAACATTAGTTTCAGAAACATAATAAACTCTTGAATAAAAAACTGCTAAAATTTCATAAGTAGCATCTTCTTTTAAAGTTGTAAATCTTATTTGTTTATGATTAGTATAAAAATCTTTTTTAGCATATTTATATAAATCTTCAAACATTAAACCATTTTTAGCTCGATGTCCATAGATTAAATAATTTGAACTACCATTATCTAAATCAAAATTTTTATCTAAAAATAAACTTCCAAATACAGAATATTGTTTTTTATAATCATGGTCTAAATAAAAATCATTATTATCAGTTTGTAATACAGGGTAATTTATTCTAGTATCCGCAATTTCTAACCAACCAATTATCTCATTATTTTCTTTTTGTAATTCTTTTAATTTAGCTATTCTATCATCTTTTTCCGTATCAATATTCTCGTCTAAACCTTTATCTAAAGGAATATTATCAATATCTAAAGAACTATTTTGAATAGCTTTATAATCTTGATATAAATATATACTTATATAAATAGCTCCAAGTAAAAATATAATAAGAAGAAAAATAATTACTACTTTTATTTTAATTTTTTTTCTTTTTGGACTAACCTTTTTTTCTTTTTTTACTTCTTCCCTTAAAGTATTAGTAGTAGTTTCTACTTTTTTATTAGATTTAATAGATGTTTCAGTTTTTATTTTATTGCTAGGTTTATTATTTGATTTTGTTTTTTTAGAATTACTTTGATTTTTCTTCTTTTGATTATTATTACTCTTTTTACTATAATTACTCTTTGACTTATAATTACTATTTTTACTGTAATTACTTTTATTATTATTTTTTTGATTATGATTTTTCTTTTTATTATTTACCTTTTTATTTTCCATACACATCACTATTTTAAAAATGAAGTAGAAAATCTACTTCATTATTTTAATTAAATCTTTTCTTTAAAATAACTATTCCTGCTAATGACATTGCCATAAGAACTATACTTAAACCAACATAATCATTTGTTCCAGTCTTAGGAGTATCATCTTTAGGTCCTTCAGTTAATAAATTTTTATATGAAGTTTCTAAACTTGAAAGCTTAGTTTTAGCAGCAGAAATTCTCTTATTTAAATCTGTAATAGTCTCGTCTTCAACATTATTATAATCTTTATTTTGTTCAAGTGTATCAACATCAGCTTTTAAAATTGATAAAGCTTCTTTAAGTTGAAGTATCATTGTTTCAATTTGAGAATCTTCACCTTTAGCTAATTTAATTCTTTCTTTAAGCTCGTCTAACATTACTTCAGTTAATTCTAAATCTTCTTTTACTTGTTCTTCAGTTTTTTCAAAAACAGTATATAATTTACAACTTGCTTCTATACTTTCAGTTTCTAAAACTTGGTCTCCATCTTCAGTAAAAAAGCCTAAAAATTCATAACCAGTTTCAACTTCTTGTAATTTTGCTAAAAGTGTTTTTTCATATTCAGTTAAATTATTTAAACTTTGACCTTTCTCAAGTGTAAATATTTCTTTTCCATCAATATTTACAGTAACATAGTCTTTTCCAGAACCACTTGGTTCATTGAATACAACTTTTTTAGGGTTAATTATAACATCAATTGTTTGAGTATGAGTCTCGTCCCAAGTAATAGTACAACCACCAACTTTATAAGGTTCAGTTTTACTGTCTAACTTGGCCTCATCAAGATAAATCCAAAGCCCTACATAATGTCCAGATTTTTCGTCTGCACTTGTTGAAACTTCATTCCAACCTACAACTGTTCCATCAGCTTTTTCATATTTAACATTTTCTAAAGTACCAAGAACTGTAGAAGGGGCTTCAATTTTAATTCCTACCCACCAACCAGCTCTATCTCTTCCAATACTAGGTTCAGCTGGAGCCCATCTAAGATTTACTTCATCAAATGTAACTGTTGTATTAGAAGTTTCATTGCCTGTTACAATATCTTCTGTTACATCATAAGCCGTTACTTTTCCATAACCTTCTAATGCTTTTACTGGTGTTACAAACAAGATTGATACTAAAAATGCTATTAGAACACCAAAAATTGTTTTTTTCATATCATTTTCCTTTCTATAACTATTATATACTTTTAAATTAGAATAAGTCAATAAATAATTATATATATATATTATTTTTTCAAAACTAATTTCTTCCCTGGAATTTCCTCTTCGTTCAAAATTGGAGCATTCGTTCGCATTCGACCGTTGGATAAATCAATATCAAATTGATTTATCCTAATAATATTTGGTTCAAGCAAATATTGAGAAATCGTGCCTTGATAATACAACCCTGATTTATTGAATGGTAATTGAATTGTTAACATACTAGCTGGAAAATCAGAATTACTATATTTTGAAATATCAGAAGCTGCTGGAGTACAAATTTTAGTATAATTTGGAAACTCCCGATAAGAGAAAAAATGATGGTGTCCTTCAATAACTAAAGTATCTTTTTTCAAAGTCTCATAATTGAATGATGGAAAATTAGTTAAATCACTATCAAGTGTATGAAACAAGAAAATTCTATCATTCTTTATTTTTAATATTCCTTGTCTGTAACCTAAATTTACAAAATCATGTCGATAAGTTTCTAAAAATTTCTCAAAATCAAGTCCTTTTTTCTTTAAACAATCTAAGTCATGATTTCCTAAAATATCAACATTAATAATATTTCTATCAAAGGGATACACTTTCAAAAAATGCTCTAATTGGTCAAAGTGATTATCATGTAAATGGTCTAACCCAAAAGTAATACCATCTATAATATCTCCTGTTATAATTATTACATGAATTCCTTTCTTAATACAAAAATCATATATTTTATCTAATAAATCAGGACGTTCATAAGTTGAACCAATATGTAAATCAGAAATAATTGCAGCTTTAAATTCCGTTTCCTTAGGACTTGTAATAATTGCCTTTTCAACTAAAGAATTACCATGATTATTTTTAAAACATAAGTCTTTTTTTAAAATATATAACATAGTACCATCAGAATAATATTTTCTTTGAAACGTCATACCTTTATTTTCTAATATAGTTATTAAATTATATATTTGTTTAAAAGATAAATTCATAATTGTTGAAATCTCATTTATTGTTTTTCCATTTTCAATTAAAGTTAAAAGTTGTTCCATTACAGCTGACATATTACTTCACCATATCAATTATATTATAGTAGCTAATATGAAGTCAAAAGAGTTTACATCTTCTTTTCACATAAAATTTTAAATTTAAAAAAGTATTCTTTTTTTATAAATTATTAGCAAGTTCTACAAATATTTCTAAAGATAATTCTTCTGCTCTAACAGTTAAATCATAACCATATTTTTTTAATATATCACCTATTTTATCTAAATCATAATTCTTCAAATTATTTCGAATGTTTTTTCGTTTAAATTTAAAAGCATCTTTCAATAATTTATTAAACTTATCTTTATCTTTTAAATACAATAAATTATCTTTTTTAATTAAAGAAATTATCATACTATCAACATTAGGTTTAGGCATAAATGAATTACGAGAAACAATAAATTCTTTTTTTAAATTAAAATAATAATTCAAATATACAGTTAAAGAATTATATTCTCTAGTTCCAGGTTTAGCATTAAACCTATCTCCAACTTCCTTTTGAACCATCACCGTAATATATTTAAAAGGTAAATTACTTGCAATTATCTTTTCAATAATTGGAGTTGTTATGTAATAAGGAAGATTAGCAATCAAATATAAATTATCATAATCAATTTCTTTAATATCTTCTTTGATATCACGTTTTAAAAAATCATCAAAAATTATTTCAACATTATTAAAATCAACTAAAGCATCATCTAAAACAGTTTCTAATCTATCGTCTATTTCATAACATAAAACATTAGTAGCAACCATAGCTATTTCTTTCGTTAAATTACCACTTCCAGGCCCAATCTCAATAACAAGTGATTTTCCCTCTAAAGGAACACAATCAACAATTCTTTTCAAAACATTTTTATCAATCAAAAAATTTTGACCTAAAGATTTTTTATATATAAAGTCGTTCATAATACATCCTTTCAAGTATTTTTATTATACCATATTAATAAATTAAAAAATAGGTACTTATAAAATTCATTTAAAAGAATATAATTTATTAGATAAATATGAAAAAAGTAATGTTATTTTTAATTTTTTTAATTGTTATTATAAGTATAATTTGTTTATTTAAAAATAAAAAAAAGGAAATTTCTAATTCTAATAATAATTATGAAATATTTAGTTTTTATAAAAAACAAAATTTAGAAAGATATGAAAAATATAAAGCAAAGACTAATTTAAGTTATAAAGATACAATTATACAAGTAAACATTGGTCTTGATAATAGTTATTATACCAATACTAAGGAAATTACTCTATTTAATTCTTTAATGCTTGTTAATAAATATAATTATGTATCAAAAGATTTTAAAATACCAAATTTAAAACCAGTAAAAGAATTTGCAAAAGATAATATGTATCTTGAAAAAGAATGTATGACTTCATTTGTAAAAATGGCAAGAGATGCTAAAAGTAATAATCTTAATTTAAGAGCAATCTCAACTTACAGAAGTTATGAATATCAAGAAAATTTATACAATAATTATGTTAAAGTTGATGGTATAAGAAAAGCTGATACTTATTCAGCTAGACCAGGTTTTTCAGAACATCATACAGGACTAGCCATTGATATAGATAATATAAAATCAAATTATTTAAATTTTGAAAATACAGAAGAATTTAATTGGCTTCAAGAAAATGCTTATAAGTATGGTTTTATTTTAAGATACCCCAAAGATAAAGAAAATATAACAGGTTATATTTATGAACCTTGGCATTATCGTTATGTTGGAATTAAAGTTGCATCATATATTAAAAAAAATAATATTACTTTTGAAGAATATTATTATGAATTTTTAGATAATTAATCAATGTGTAAAATTGTGTAAAATAAAAAAAAATTTTAGGGCAAATGATGAGTCATTTGCCCTATATGAACGTTCTAATTAACTTAACTTAAGAGTGTAAGGGTCTGCTGAGGTTCCATTTCCTCCCGCAAGTAGAACATCAGATTTTAGATTAATAACTGCGCGCACGCCATTCGAACCAGCAACCCAAAGATTGACAAACTCTCCAGACGGAAGGACCCTAAACATATTAGCACTAGCGAACCACGAATGGAAGAGAGAAGGCGACATAGTCCAGTAATACTGTCCTGTTCTTAGATAGTATTTCTCGTTTTTAGTGTTATATAAACCACCTGCTAAAGCGACTTCGTCGGCTGTTATTAAACCTATTGGTTGAGCAAGTTTTTTATTACCTTTTTTAGCCTCAGTTGCACTAAACAAATCAGCAGCTTCTGGACAAACTAAACTTGCAGCTTTTTTATTTACATTTCTATCATATGCTCCATAATAGGTAGCTGGAGCGGTTGAGAAACCGTCTCCATTACCTCCTTGAGTAGATAGAGTTCTGTCGTTACAAAAAGTACTATCGGCATTTATATAGCTGGTTGCGCTTTGTCCAGCTTCGGTTTTTTTAGCTAGAGTTCCCGTGTACCAATTCTCAAGGACTGTTTTAGCATTTGAACTTGCTGTATCAAGTCTGGTGTTTGCATAACTAGTTGAACCATAAGTTATATATTTTGCTTGAATACTTGTAGCACTATTAAATTTAACAACTTCTATTAAGAATTGACATGTTCCAGTTGCACTTGTTGACTTACATGTATATGTATAACCAGCAGCTAATTTACCAGCTGTATTATACTCAGTAAATGTACCTTGATAATCAGCAGTAGTTAATTTAAATGTTTTAGCACTAGCATCTGGTGTATATCCTTTTCCAAACCAATATTTAGTTGTAGCTTGAATATCTGTATAATTTGTTTCCTTACTAGTAACTGGTGTTTCACTAAAGTTTTCACCATACATATAACCTACATAAGTTGGGTCAGCATATCTTGAATTATATTGTGCACCTGCTCCAGTTACTGAAGAGGCATCATAATCAGTTGAATTTGGTTTAGTTCCGTTATAGATTAATCTTACAGAACCATCGCCATTTACACGAATTACTTTCCAGTAGAAACCAGCAAAGTATACATTATTGTTTTCTACTGCACCACGATAGAAGAATGTATCTCCATCATTATCAGTTGTTTTATATAAACCTACTTCACTAGAACCAATGGCATTTCCAGTTACATAAGTTTTACTACTTGCTGTTTTAATTGTATTTCCTTCCATTGATGTTATTTTATATACTGTTCCACATGTTGTAGTTCCATAGTTAGTAGTTCCACATGTCCATTTGTTGTTCATAGCACTTGATAAGCTTTGATTATTTTGAACATTTCCAGTTATAGTATAAATTCCAGTTGAAGTATTAAATGTTACGCTATCACCATAAGTCCATAAATAACCTGAACTTTGAGGTACCGTTGCTCCTGTCTTTAATTCACCTTCTGTGTAAGTTACTACTGGAGCTGTTTTACTTAATGTTGCTGCTCCTTTATCTTCAATGGCTTTTTTAGCACTTTCTACATCATTACTTAATTGTTCTGATACAAGTAAACAATCAGAAAATTTAGAGAAACCATTATTCTTACAATAATCTTTTGCTCCTCTTATATGCATGTTCTTAACCATTTCATAAGTTGTATCAGAGTTTTTAGTTAATTTTACATTTATATCTGCTTTTATATCTGAATTACTCTTTGATGTTACAAATACTTGCATACTCTTAGTTGTATTTGTATCAAAAGAATATGTTTTACTTATACTTCCAAGTGTTTCGTCTCCACTTTTATCTTCGTCACTTACATAATACCCAAACTCTACATCTTTATTTGTACTTGTAATATCTAACTTCATTGTATCAGCTGCTGCTAAACTTATTCCAGCAACATCTGGGTTTAAATAATTACTTATAGTTATATTAAAATATGCTTTTCCATTTTCATAGTAGCTATCTTTAGCATCAATTTCAAGTGGTACATTCATTTTGTCTAAGTTACCATCTACTTTGACTTTGAAACTAGCATAACTTTTATTCCAAGTATCAAGTGTATAATCTTTATTAGCATCTGTATCTGAAATTACTACATTCTCGTCTACCCACATTCTTAATGTATAATTTCTAGTTACTTCTTGATTTGTATTAGCAGCTATCTTATCTGCCCAAATTCTTGTATCATTTAATGTTTTATATCTGGCTGCATCTACTAATACTTGTGTATCTTGTAATAAATAAACATCAATATCTTCATCTTTTAATCTGGTTTTACTTGCTTGTTCTTCTCCATATACGATGCTTATTCCATAGTACATATCTTTCTTACTTTGGTTTTTACCTTTAATTTGAAAGTTAAAACTATTAGTCTTTAACTGTAATGCTGCATCTTTACTCATTGGTACTGCATCTGTTAAACTAATTTGATTAGTTTCAGTATAGTTCATGTAAATATCACCTGTAACTAAAACTGAATTCTCTTGACCATTTAAAGTAAGACTCAAAAATGCATACGAAATTCCTAGTGTTACTATTGTTATACCTAAAATAGATATCATTAGTGCTAATCTTTTATTTTTCATTTCTACCTCTTTCCTAAATACATAAAATATGGTCTAACTATATTAAATAGTTGACAAATATGGAAAGTACTAATTCTTTTTTAATAAAAAAACAGCAAATTTCGACAAATTTTTTACAATAAAATAGAATTGCCTTTCCGATTTTCCTATATTTACAAAAATAGTATAGCACAATATTTTGTCACCTTTTGTTTTTGCCCCTAGATTATGATTTTTAATTTTTAGGTCTCTGAAAAATATTTTAATTTAGCTTTTTATTTCAAAAAAAATTACTAGGAATAGCCTAATAATTTTATTTTTTATGTTCTTTTTCAATATCAATATGTTCTAACTTATCAATCATTTCTTTCATTACTTTAATTGTTGAATCTCTAACTTCTACTGCTGCATCTTTTAATACAGGTGTACCCTTTTCAATTGCTAAATCAACTAAATCTTGGCATTTCTTTTTAATATCTTCAGATTTCTTTTTAGCAATTTTTAAAACCTTTTCTTTATCTAAATCATTTAAATCTTTTCTAATTTCTGTTATTTTATCTTCAATCATTTTAGATACATCATTAACACTAAGTTCTCTAGCACTTGAAACTAAATCTAACATTTTATTTTTTAAATCACGTCTAATTTCACTACCTTTTTTAGGTGCAAATAAAATTCCTAAACTAGCTCCAATTGCCATTCCTAAAAATAAATTACCTTTCTTTCCCATTTTAAAATTCCTCACTTTCTTCTTCTTTTCTTATTTTTTTAAATATACTTGCAAAAAAACCAGTAAGCACACTTACAACTCGATTGTTAATTAAAGATACTGTTCCTGATACTTTATCTATTGTTTCAAATACCCCATTTAAAGAATTAAGTTTCATATCAACATTATCTAAAATACTATTAATCTTGGTAAGTGTAAAAATTAATCTTACACATAATATTATTAAAGTTATTAACAAAATTATACCAAAAACTGCTAGTAATATTAACAAAAATTCCACCTTTTAATCCTCCTTATCATACATTGATTCAATTAAATCAAATAAATTATCTTCTAGTTTATCTTCTTTTTTCTTTTTTTCTTCGTATTTACCATCATTAATTTCTTTTGATATATCTTTATAATCTGTATTATAAGCAAGTCCTAAATCATTAAAATATTCGTCTGCTTCTCCAAGTGTTACTTTTTCAATAGTTGGTTTATCTTCTGTTTTATTAATTCTAGCTTTTTTAAAATCACGATTTACAGTTTCTTTCTTTGGTTCTTCTTTAGGTTCTTCTTCACCTTCAAATAACTCTGTTTCTAAATCTCCAAAAGCTTTATTACGAACACTATCAAAATCTACTTTTCCAGTTCTACTAGTTATTCGAACTTCTTTTCTTTCTTTAACTTCATCTTTTGTATAATTTTTATCAAGAATTCCATAAATTGGTGAAATAATTGGTGATGGAGTAAAAGTTCTTGTTGTTTTTTGTTCTACTCGTTTTGAATATTCATATTTTGGAGTTTCTTTCTTTGGTTCTTCTTTTTTATAAAAATCACGATTATCCCTAAATTTATAATTATTACCAGTATCTTTTTCTTTTGGTTTAGTATCTAAAATAAAATCTTCATCGTCAAATATTAAATCTGTTATTTTAGATTCTTGATGTTTAACAACTTCTTTTTTAGGCTCAATATATTTTATTTCTTCTTTAGGTTCTTCTTTTATCTCTTTAGAAGGTTCAATTTCAACGTTTTTAATTTCCGTTCTTTTAGGAATTTCAACCCTTCTAGCTATTGTTTCTCTTTCTACTTTAGGTTCCTTCTTAGGTTCATTATACTTCGGTTCTTCTATTTCCTCTTCTTCCTCTTCTTCAAAGAAAATATTCTTAAGTTTATCAACAAATCCCATATTATCACCTTCCTAATCTTCTTTTACATCAATAACATCTTCATCACTTGGTTTATTACTATTATTACTTTCCTCATATTTATCGAATTCTTCAATATACTGTAAGAAATCTTCTGTATCTTTTTTAGCTTTAAAAATATCAAATTCTTCACTTGTTGTTTCTAATTCTTTATTATTTAATTTATAATTGATTGCATTATCATTAAATTCAATTGTTGATAAAATATAGCACATATCTAAAAATGAATCATATAAACTATCTTCATCTATATAAGCTTCAATTTTAGCATAATTATACATTATCTCTAAAAAATACTTATCTTCAACTTTCGATATATCTATATAACCATAACTATCTTTATAATTTAAATTACGTGAATAAAATATATTATTATCTTCTGTATGTTCTTTTTTAGTCTTGTAATAATAAGCAATTGTATCAACATATAAATAATATGAATTATCTTTATCTTTAATTTTTAAATTATAATCTTTAGAATCTAAAACCCTAGCTCCTTTAGGTAAATAAAATTTATAACCATCAAAGACTGTATTCGATAAACTCGTATCATTATATAAAACAGTATTTATTATACTATCAAAACTATCTTCACGAACAAGTTTAACATTACATCCTGTTAACAATAAAATTACAAGAAGTAGACATATATTTTTTTTCATATTCCACCTACTCTTTAATCATTATAGCAAATTTTTTATTAAATATATAGTCCTTTTTTACTATTTTTTACTTTTTGTCGCTTCTACAAGGTAGATTGGACTATTTATTTTATTAAATTTTTCTTCGTATTCAGTTTTTATATTACCTGTATCATTTAACTTTTCAAGGTCAAAGGTTAATCTCTCAAAATGATAATTAAAATTATTTAACGTTAAAAGTGTATATATAAATAAATCTTGATTATCAGTTTTCATAATAATTTTTACTTTATCTTTGGAAATATTCTCGTATTTTTCTAAAAAATTCGGACTAGTCAATCTTCTTTTAGTATGTCTTTTTTTAGGCCAAGGGTCAGAGAAATTTAAATAAATTGTCTCGATTTCTTCAGAAAATATATCTTGAATATCTTTAGCATCTAATAGTAACATTCGAAGATTAGGTATATCCGTTTCAATTTTTTTCAAAGCTAAAGCCAAAATACTATCAGATTTTTCTATACCAATAAAATTTATATTAGGATATCTTTTAGCATTTTCAATTATAAAATTTCCCTTACCTGTTCCAATTTCTATTTTAATTGGATGGGAATTTTTAAATAAACTATGCCACTTTCCTTTATATAGCTCTGGTTTTTCTATAAAATATTTTGAATTATTTATTATTTCTTCTTTATTTTTAACATTTCTTTGTCTCATAATTCACCTTAAATATTAATTAATAAAGTTATTATACAATAAAAGCATTATTAAAAAAAGTACATATAATAAAATAAAGGAGGTAAACTTTAGCATTTAGCTAAATTAAATTTTTTTATGAATAATCAAATACCGAATTTTTATAATTATTATCAAAACCCAAATCAAAATTTAGGTTTAAATTTTAACAATTTTTTATTTGAAAGAATTGACAATCGCTTAAATCGAATTGAAAGACAAATAAAAATTTTGGAAAATAAATTAAATTCTCTTGAAAATGAAAAAACAAACTTTTTAAGTTCTACACACGACGAAGACGATAGTATGTATATGCTTTAAAAATAAATAATCATTGCTGAAAAGCAGTAAATTTGTTCTTCACCAAATATAGAAATTGCTGTTTGAAATTTTATATCAATTACTTCAACTTTTTCTTTTGAAAGAAAATCATTAATACTTTTTTCTAAATCACTTTCGTGCTCCTCATCAAATATTTTTACTTTCATATTATCACGTTTTTATTATATTTTTAAAAACCTAAAAATAATGTAAAAAAAAGTAGATTGCTCTACTTATTTTTAATATCTTGTTACACGATTAGAAAACCATACTCCAGCAGATGGAAAATTAACAACACTTCGAGGGTCTATATTATGAGCTTCATAAGTATTCCAATAAGTATAATCTTTCATATATAGTCCGGTTGCTACTGAAAAGTGTAAATGTTGTCCGGTTGTACATTTATCATACCACCAAGTTGAAGGGTCTCCACCCATTATACCAATAACTGTATTTTGGTCAACATAATCACCAACTTTAACATTGATTGATTTTAAATGATAATAACCTGTAGTATAATAATTACCACCTACATTATGGTGAATAAATACTTTATTACCACCACAAGATTGCTGCCACATAATTGAAGCAACTGTACCTGGACCAGCCGCATAAACTTGCGTACTTCCACCAGCTAAATCTATTCCATTATGGTAACCACAATAATATGAACCATTATTTCTTGTATAACAACGATAACCAAAAACACTAGTAATACGACCACTTGTAAGAGGACGAATTAAACTACCAGTATAAGGAATAGTTCCACAACTTCTAATATCATCATCTAATTTACATTGTAAAGTTTTTTCATAATAAGTGATTTGTTTTTCTTGAGCTGCAATTTCTTCATCAATTGTCATAGAAATATCTGCCATAGATGCAAGCTCACTACCAAGTCTTGATAAACTAACTTGTAATTCTTTTTGTTTATTATCAAGAGTTACTAACTCATTTTTTAAATCTTTTTGTTTAGCTTCATTCTTTTTAATAGTTGCATTATATTCTTCAATTAAATCGTCATTATAACTAACTAACTGACCACTTATTGCACTTCGATAAATAAAATCTGTAATATCTTTAGCTCCAAATATATACTCTAAATACGCACTTTCTCCATTAGCAATTTGTAAAAAATGCATAATTTCTTTTATTTCTAATTCTCTTTGTTTTGCTTCTTCATTTAATTCAGCTATTTCTTTATTTAATTTTTCAATTGTATTTTCACTTTCAGTTATTTTTTTAGAAACTGCTTCAATGTTATGATTAACTTGATTTAATTCACTTTGAGTTAGTTTCTTTTCATTTTCATTAGTTTCTTTTTTTTGTTTCATAGCTTCAAGTTCATTTTTAAGGTCTCTTAAAGTCTTAGCTTCAACATTTGGTATAAACATCAATGAAAAAACAAAAATTAAAATTACAATTAAACTTTTCTTTATTTTCATATTATCATTCCTTATTTTGAATTATAGCACATTTTGATGTATTATGCAAAAGGTAATTTGTCTTTAATATTTTCAATTTGTTTTTATTTTTTATTTTTTTAATTTATCCTTAATATTTGCAAATTGTATTATTTTTTTATCTTTGATATTTTTAAACTATTATCTTTTATATTTTTATCATTTAACCAAAATTTTCTTGATAATATCTTTATATAAAAGCTTATTAAAGCAATTTCCTAATTATTTAAATTTACTTTTTATAAAAAAATAGAAATTAGACTAATAAATCTAATTCCTATTTTAATTTTATTTTTTAACTATTATTTTTCAATTTTGCTAACTGAACCAGCACCTACTGTTCTTCCACCTTCACGAATTGAGAACTTAGTTCCTTGTTCAAGAGCAATTGGGTGAATTAATTCAACCTTAATAGTTACATTATCACCTGGCATAACCATTTCAGTACCTTGAGGTAATTCGATAACACCAGTTACATCAGTAGTTCTGAAATAGAATTGAGGACGATAGTTTGCAAAGAATGGAGTATGACGTCCACCTTCTTCTTTAGAAAGAACATAAACTTCTGCTTCAAATTTTGTATGAGGTGTAACTGAACCTGGTTTAGCAAGAACTTGTCCACGTTCTACATCTTCACGAGCAATACCACGAAGTAATACTCCGGCATTATCTCCTGCTTCAGCATAGTCTAATTGTTTTCTAAACATTTCAATTCCTGTAACAACAGTCTTTTGAGTTGGACGAATACCAACGATTTCAACTTCGTCATTTAATTTTAATTGTCCACGTTCAACACGTCCTGTAACAACTGTTCCACGTCCAGTGATTGTGAAAACGTCTTCAATACTCATTAAGAATGGTTTATCATTATCACGAACTGGAGTTGGAATCCATTCGTCAACAGCTTTCATTAATTCGTCAATTGCAGCTACATACTTAGGGTCACCTTCAAGAGCCTTAAGAGCAGAACCACGAATAATTGGAGTATTGTCACCATCAAAATCATATTCATTTAATAGGTCACGAATTTCCATTTCAACTAATTCTAATAATTCTTCATCATCAACCATATCACATTTGTTCATGAATACTACCATTCTTGGTACACCTACTTGACGAGCAAGTAAGATATGTTCACGAGTTTGTGCCATAGGTCCATCAGTTGCAGCAATAACTAAGATTGCTCCATCCATTTGAGCAGCACCTGTAATCATGTTTTTAACATAATCAGCATGTCCTGGGCAGTCAACGTGTGCATAATGACGAGTTTCAGTTTGATACTCTACGTGAGCAGTGTTAATTGTAATTCCACGTGCTCTTTCTTCTGGAGCTTTATCAATATTTGCATAATCAACAAATTCTCCACCAAATTTTTCAGCTTGTCTTTTTGTA
>CANQYO010000015.1 GCA_947628095.1 uncultured Bacilli bacterium
AACTATACTGAAACTAATCAAATTAACTTAACAGATGCAGTTCCAATGGATAAAGAAGCAGCATTAAAGTTAAATGATAATATCTTTAAATTTACAATAACAGGAAAGAACCAAAGTAAGAAAGATATCTATTATGGAATAAGTATAGTCTATGGAGAAGAACAAGCAAGTAAAACAAGATTAAAAGACGAGGATATAGATGTATATCTAACAAGTGGAGAAGATGTGTTGGTAAATGCCAATAGATACAAGACATTAAATGATACCAGAATATGGGCAGAGAAAATAAATGCAGGAACTAATTCTTATACAAAAGATTATTCATTAAGATTATGGGTAGACGAGAGTGTAATAATATCAGATACAGATGCAAATAAAGATTATACTCAAGATGTATGGAATAATAGTTATGCAAGTTTCAAAGTCAAAGTAGATGGAAATTTAAATAAAATGAATATACCACTTGAGGTTGATTATCAAAATTCATATTATGAAAATGGAAAGACCTATTTCATGGTAAGTATAAGTAATTATTTGAACCCAAGTGAAAAAGGAATATCCTTAGCATCAGCAGATACAATGAAACTAGATATAACTAAAACAAATGATAATATAAGTTTTACTTATTCAGATAGTGAAGATAATTCAAGTGAAGGTGAAGTACAATCAATAAGTCAAACATATAGTTTTGAAGAAAATAAAAAAGTAACAATGAAAGTTATAATTAATTCAAATACTGATATAGATTTAAAAACAGATATAAGTATTAAATTAACCAAAAATGAGAATGAAATTTATGAAATACTTAAATATATGCATATAAGAGGACCAAAAAATTATTGTAAGAACAATGGCTTCACGAATTTTGCAGACTGTTTACTAGTATCTGAACAATTAAGTAATAATGTATCTGAAGCTAAGAAAGCAATTGGAGATAAAGGAGAACCTGACTTAACTAAAACTAGTGAACAAACAGGAGAAATTGGTTTATATAAAACAGAAGATAATGATGGAGATACTTATTATTATAGAGGTGATGTTAAGAATAATAATGTAAAATTTGCAGGTTTTTACTGGAAAATCATAAGAGTAAATGGCGATGGTTCTGTAAGACTTATTTATAATGGCGACCATGCCAATGCAACTGAAATGGAAGCATCAAGTGTAACTGGAAAAGGAGAAGCATATAATGAAAAATATTGGGACCCAACTTATGTTGGATATATGTATGGAGAAAATTTCTCAGAAACTCCAGTTAAGAGTAAAGAAGCTAACTATGTAGAGATAGGTGCAAATACACAATATTACTTTGGTACAGGTTATACACCTGATGTCAGTGCTAAAACTTTTAAATTAACAGGAGCTGATTACTTAGGAACATTTACCGAGTGGAATACGGCTAGCAAGCTTGCTCAAGGATATAAATACACATGTATGTCTACAAGTGCAACTGGTACTTGTCAATTTTTAATAGAAATAAAATTATTTACAAACGCTACCAATATACAAGCTTATTATTGGACATATGGTTCAACAAGTTACGTAAATACAAGACTTAATACAGCTAGTAGTAACGCTAAAACACAACTTGAAAATTGGTATACGACCAAACTTGCAACAACTACTGAAGCTGGCAAAACAGCTGATAATTATATAAATCTTGGGGGAACATTCTGTAATGATAGAAGTTTATCTTCACAAGGTGGTAACGGAGATGGTTATTCAATGGTTCCGACAACATATTATGGAGCATATGATAGAAATGTAGATAAAAAGGCTGCGAGTTTAGTATGTCAGGATGTTGAATATGATTTATTATTTAGTGCAAAGGGTAGTGAAGGTAAAGGAAATAAAAAGCTAGAAAAGCCAATAGGTTTAATTACTGCCGACGAAGTGGCTTTAGCAGGAGGTTTATACAACACTAAAAATGAAAGATACTATCTAAGAACGGGAGCCTATTATTGGACCATGTCTCCTTATGACTTCTCTCAGTGGAGCACTCGTGCCGATGAGTTTGTGTTCTCTCCGAATGGTGAGTGGGGTGGTTGGGGAGTATACGATACGCGTCCTGGCGTGCGTGCAGTCATTAATTTAAAATCAGATGTACTAATTGCCGGTGGAAATGGAACAATGGACGACCCTTATACAGTAAAACTTTCTTAGGTAATGAATGAGAATGGTAAGAATAAAATAAACGAAATTGAAAATAGGTGAGAGATTGTAATAATTTATTGCAATCTCTTTTTTTACGACATTTTTCATACCTTGAAAAAACTATACTAATAAAAAAGGAGGAATATGAAAAGAAATGTTATTATTGTTATTTTCTTAGGCATCATAATTGGTTATGTATTTGGAAACTTAATTTATAAAAATTATAATGGTCTTGAATATATAGAAGAAGATGGAAATATTTATTATGTTCAATATGGTGTTTATGTTTCAAAAGAAGCAGCTTTAAAAAATGTTATGCAGCTTGATAATTATATAATAAAAGAAAATGACGATAAGTTTTATGTTTATCTTGGTATTACAACAACTTTAAATACTGCTCTTAAAATTCAAAATTATTATGAAGAAAGAGATATTCATACTTACATTAGAAGTGACTATGTTGAAAATAGTGAGACATTAAGTAAATTAAAAGAATATGACACCAAATTAGAAAAACTTGAAACGAACGAAGAATTAACTGAAGTCATTAAAGAAATTTTTAAAGATACTGCCTTAAATTTTTAAAATCGAGTATATTCTATAAGGGGTGAATATATGTTGATTAAAGAAATACCAGAATCTGAAAGACCTAGAGAAAGACTTTTAAAATATGGTGTTAAAAATTTATCAAATGAAGAATTATTATCAATTATATTAAAAACTGGAAGTAAAGGAATATCTGTTAAAGAATTAGCTATTAATATTTTAAAAAAAGTACAAAAAATTGAAAATTTAAAAGATATTAATATTCATACATTTGATGGAATTAAAGGTATAGGAGCAGTTAAAAGTCAAGAACTTCTTGTAATATCTGAACTTGGAAGAAGAATTTATTTAAATGAAGAAACTTTAACTAAAAAACAATATATTAATCCAAAATTTATATATAAAGATAATAAATATTTATTTTATGGGTTAAAACAAGAACAATTTTATGTAATGTATTTAGATAATAAAAAAAATTTAATTGAAAGGAAATTATTATTTATGGGAACTATTGATAGAAGTTTAATTCATCCAAGAGAAGTATTCAAAAATGCTTATTTATGTAATGCCTCAGCTTTTATATGTATGCATAACCATCCAAGTGGTGATGTAATACCAAGTGAAGCAGATTTAAAAGTTACTAAAATGCTAATGGAGATTGGAAGAATTCAAGGAATTGATTTGCTTGACCATATTATAGTAAGTGATAAAAACTATTTTAGTTTCTATGAAAATAATTTAATGGAGCCTTATGTTAAAAATTAAAACTTTTATGATTTTATTAATTATTTATGTAATTTCATTTTTAATAATAAAAACTGATATTAATTTCTTTGAACCATTTTATTTACTTAAAGATTTAATTTATTTTCCTGTTAAAGCTGATAGTAAGATTACTTTAAGTGAGGAGGTTGAAGAGGGCTTTAATATAGAATTAAAGAAAGAATACGAAGAATTAAAAAAAATTAATGATTTAAGTAATACCTTAGTTGATTTTAAATCTAAAACAGGTGTAGTTGTTGAAAGAAATAAAATGTATTGGTTTAATACAATTACGATTAATTTAGGAAGTAAAGATGGAATAAAAGAAGATATGGCAGTTATTTCAAGTTCAGGTTTAATTGGTAAAATTAATAAAGTTAGTAAAACAACAAGCGAAGTTAAATTAATTACAACTAATGATATTAACAATAAAATATCGGTTTTAATAAAGTTAGAAAATGATACAGTTTATGGAATTATGTCAGGTTATAAGCAAGAAGAAAATTTATTAGAAGTTACATCGACTAATAAAAATTTAGATATTAAAGAAGGAATGAAAGTTTATACAAGTGGTATGGGAGGAATATTTCCAAGTGGAATTTTAATTGGTGAAGTTAAAAGTATTTCTAAAGATAAATATGACGTTTCTAAAATAATTAATGTTACACCGGCTAGTAAATTTGATGATTTTAATTTTATCAAAGTTTTAATAAGAGAAAATTAGTAGAAAGGATTTTATGTATATATTAATAATAATTACAATTATACTAGATGCACTTTTAAGTTATTTTATACCTGCTTATTTTAATAATTTGAATTTTTTATTTCCAATGTTAACACTTACTTTAATTGTTTTTTTGTATGGAAAAATAAAAGATAAAAATTTTTTTAAAGTTGTTTTTCTAACAGGTTTTATTTATGATATTTTATTTTCCTATATTTTTTTATTTCATAGTTTAATATTTCTAATGTTTGCTAAAATTTTAAAAAAAATAAATAAATACATCAGTTATAATTTGATAACTAATTTAATTATGGTTATTTTATTTATTTTTCTCTATGATTTAATTTTGTTTTTATTAATTTATATAACACGTTATAATGTAGTAACCTTTAAAGATTTAGTCTATAAATTTTCCCATAGCTTAATTTTAAATTTAAGTTTTTATCTTCTTTTAACAATTATTTTTAAAAGTAAAAAGTTTATTAAATAGTTTATAGTATTTTTTAATTATTTATGATAAACTAGAAGAGTTTGAGAGGGTATTATGATAAATATTAATAATGTAAGTTTAAGATTTGGAACCAAGACTTTATTTGAAAATGTTAATTTAAAATTAACTGATGGTTCATGCTATGGTGTAATTGGAGCTAATGGCTCAGGAAAATCAACTTTTTTAAAACTCATAAATGGTGAACTTGAAACAACAACTGGAGAAATTATAATTCCTAAAACTGAACGAATTTCAACCTTAGAACAAGACCACTTTAAGTATGATAATTATACAGTAATTGATGTGGTTATTATGGGAAATAAAAAATTATATGATATAAAACTTGAAAAAGAAGAATTGTATTCCCATACGGAATTTACAGAAGCTGATGGAATTAGATTAGGGGAATTGGAAGCTGATTTTTTAGAGCTTAATGGTTGGGAGGCTGAAAGTGAAGCTTCAACTTTGCTTGCAGCTTTAGGAATTGATAATAGTTTACATTATAAAAAAATGCATGAACTTGAAAATAATTTAAAAGTTAAAGTTTTACTTGCTAAAAGTTTGTTTCAAAACCCTGATATATTGTTATTAGACGAACCAACTAATCATTTAGATATTGTAGCAATTAATTGGTTATCAGAATTCATTATTAATTATAAAAATTTAGTAATTGTTGTTAGTCATGATAGACATTTTTTAAATAATGTTTGTACCCATATTATAGATATTGATTATAAAAAAATGACTTTATATGCTGGAAATTATGATTTTTATCGTGAATCTAGTGAACTTTTATTAAAACAAATTAAAGAAGCTAATCGTAAGAAAGAAGATAAAATAAAAGAATTAAAAGAATTTATTGCTAGATTTTCAGCTAATGCTTCTAAAAGTAGACAAGCAACTTCGAGAAAGAAAATTTTAGAAAAAATTGAACTTGAAGAATTAGTTCCTTCTTCGAGAAAATACCCATATATTGATTTTAAATTTGAAAAAGGAAATAGTCGAGAAGTTTTACGAGTTACTAATTTAACAGTAGAAGAAAATTCTAAAAGACTTTTAAATAAGATTAATTTTACAGTTTTAAAAGATGATAAAATTTTGATACTTGGTTCAAATATTCAAAAAACTTTATTATTTTCTGTTTTAGCACGTGAAAAAAAATATACAAGTGGAGAATTTAAATGGTGTGTTAATGCTAATCTTGCTTATTTTAAAAGTGATAATTCAGAGTATTTTAAAGGAAATGAAAATATTTTAGAATGGATAGGAAAGTTTAAAAAAATTGATGATATTGAGGTTTTAAGAGGTTTTCTTGGAAGAATGTTATTTGCTGGGGATGAAGTTTTTAAACCAGTTAATGTTTTATCAGGTGGAGAAAAAGCAAGATGTATGTTATCTTTAATGATGCTTAAAGAACCTAATGTTATAATTCTTGATGAACCAACTAATCATTTAGACCTTGAAAGTATTACTTCATTAAATAATGGGTTAAAAAATTTTCATGGTGAAATTTTATTTACTAGTCAAGATTATGAATTGAATGAAACAACGGCTAATCGTATTATAGAAATATTTGAAAATGGAACAATTGTTGATAGGAGAATGCCATATTCATTATATATGCAAGATGAAGAAATTAAAAAAATGCGAGAAAAAAATCGAATTTTATAAAAAATACTGCCAAAATATATATTTTAGTGTATAATTAATTTAAAAAGAGAATTAAATAATGTAGGTGATGTTATGAATAAAAAAGTAGTAGTTTTAGGTGGAGGCACAGGTTTATCTTATTTGCTTCGTGGATTAAAAGATTTTCCGGTTGATATTACAGCCATTGTATCGGTTTGTGATGATGGAAGGTCAACAGGAAGACTTCGTGAAGAGTTTAATCAAGTTGCAGTTGGAGATATAAGACGAGTTTTATGTGCTTTATCTGAAACAGAACCTTTAATTGAAAAACTTATGAATTATCGTTTCAATACAACTAGTGATTTAAATGGACATACAGTAGGTAATTTACTTTTAACTGCTATGACTAATATAACTGGTAATATGAGTAAAGGAATTAAATCGTTAGGTAAAGTTTTAAATTTAAAAGGTAAAGTTATTCCTTTAAGTGAAGATAATTCTATTACTTTAATGGGTTTAATGGAAGATGATAGTATAGTTGAAGGAGAACATAATATTACACAGTCTTCTAAGAAAATTAAAAAAGTTTTTTATAAATCTGAACCTAAGGTTAGTCCAGATGCTTTAAGAGCTATTCGTCATGCGGATTTGATTGTTCTTAGTATGGGAAGTATTTATACAAGTATTTTGCCAACTTTAATATGTCAAGAAATTAAAGATGCGATTGATGAAAGTGAAGCTAATGTTATGTATGTTTGCAATATTGTAACTCAACCTGGAGAAACTGACGATTATACAGCCAGTGACCATATTAATTTAATGAATAGTTATTTAGGTAAGAAAAAAGTAAAAGTGGGAATTTTCAATCATGAGGAAATGGACCCTGAACTTGTAAAAAAATATGAAACAGAAGAACAAAAAGACCCAGTTATCTTAGATAGAGAAAATTTAGGTGATATAGAAATTATAGAAGATGATTTAATAACATCTGACGAAGGAATTTTTAGACATGATACGACGAGACTTGGTTTCTTGATATTTTCTTATTTATTAAATCATAAGAAGTGAGGTATTTATGAAAAAATTACTAATAGGAAAAATAATTGGTTTAATAGGTCTATGTCTTTTAGCTGTAGGAGTTAGCTATTTTGTTTCCTATGCTCTTGAAAAAGGATTATATAATGACATTAATCTATTAGTAACTTTTGAAGATACTAAAGAGTTTACTCTTGAAAATTATCAAAAAATGGATGAAAAAGAAGCTCTTACCATTTACCCTTATGTATTTGTTGTAGAAAACAAAGAAAAAGGTGATGTTAAATTTGATATGGTAATTAAAGATACATTAGATAATTTATCAAGAAGTGATATTAATTATATTCTTTATTTAAAAGATAAAGAAGTTAAACGTGGTTCTCTAAGTGATTTAAAAAATGATATATTATATAGTGGCACGATAAAATCTAAAAGTAAAGATACCTATAAAGTATATATGTATTTAAATGAAACTAAAGAGAATGCTACTTATAAATATTCTGTTTTATTAAATGCAAAATAGGTGATTTTTATGAAAGGTAAATTAAACAAGGTTATAGGAGATGGGAATATTGTTATTCCACTTTACATCTTGAAGTATTTTAGAAAGTTGAATTTAAAAATGGATGAATTTGTCTTTTTAATGTATTTATATAACAAGCAAGATAATCTTGATTTTAATCCTGAAAAAATAGCTTCTGATTTAAATATTGATATAATGGAAGCAATGGGGTATATTTCAGTTTTAACTGATAAAGGTTATGTAACTTTGGATGTTAGAAAAGGTGAAACAGATATTTTAGAAGAAGTAATTAATTTAGATAATTTTTATGAAAAAATTAGTACCTTTTTAATAAATTCAGAAATTGATGAAACAGACGATAGTGATGATTTATTCTCATTCATTGAACATAAATTTGGAAAGACTTTAGGTAGTATTGAAATTGAAACTATAAAAGGTTGGAGAAAAAATAATATAAATTCTGAGTTGATTAAAGAAGCTGTTCAAATAGCTATTGATTCAGAAGTTTATAGTTTAAAATATGTTGATAGAATTTTAATAGATTTTAAATCACGTGGTATTACTAGTGTTTCAGAGTTAAAGAAAGAAAAGAAAGAAGAAAAAAATAAAGAAACAGAGTTAGAATTTGATACTTCACTTGACGATTGGAATTGGTTAGATGATGAAAACGAATATATTGAAAATTGAGGAATATTTAGATAAATTATTTCCTAGTCCAAAATGTGAACTTAATTATAAAAAAGACTATGAATTATTGATTGCTGTTATGTTATCAGCTCAAACAACCGATAAAGGTGTTAATAAAGTAACAAGTATTTTATTTTCTAAATATGATACATTAGAAAAACTAAGTAAGGCACCGCTTGATGATATAAAACAAATTATAAAACCTATTGGTAATTATAATAAAAAAGCTTTAAATGTTAAAGAAATTTCTAAAGCTTTAATTGAAAACTTTAATTCCGAGGTTCCAAAGACACATCAAGAACTTGAAAGTATGAGTGGAGTAGGAAGGAAAACTGCTAATGTTGTTTTAGGAGAATTATTTGATATTCCATCTTTAGCTGTTGATACTCATGTAATGCGAGTTGCTAATAGACTTAAATTAGTATCTTCAACCAACCCATTAGTTATTGAAAATAAATTGAAAAAAAGTTTTAAAAAAGAAAATTGGAATAAATTACATAAACAATTGGTTTTATTTGGAAGATATAAATGTAAGGCTATAAAACCAGCATGTCAAGACTGTGAATTTCAAACTTTTTGTAAAAAAGAATATATAAAAAAAGGTTCTTAAACATTAAGGGGGAGTAACTTAAAAATTAAATTATCTTCTTCTTTTTTTTG
This sequence comes from uncultured Bacilli bacterium, assembly GCA_947628095.1. Classification (GTDB taxonomy): domain Bacteria; phylum Bacillota_I; class Bacilli_A; order RF39; family UBA660; genus RUG591. The sequence goes on from CANQYO010000015.1 coordinate 9,211, forward strand.
ATAATGAAAAATTGAGTTATTTTAAAAATTAAAATTAAAAAATAGTGATTAATTTATATTTGCCACCTTTAAAAGTGTAGGAACCTAAAAAAATAAAGACATAATAGATTTTTATGTCTTTTTATATAGTTTTAATTAGAAAAATAATTATTTTCCAATATCTATATATTCTTTTTAGGAAAATTCCAAGGACTAATCTTGTTTTTAACTTCTTAAAAATAAATCGTAATCAATTTTTAAGATTTAGTTAAAATCTAGCGCACGCCATACCTAGTATCATGTACACCGGGGTTAGTAATCTCGCCAGTTGGACCTAGAGCAAACATGTTAGACATAGCGTTTTCCGAATTGAAGTTATGAGGCGACATCTAAAAGTAATTAGATTAATCCTAAAATAAAGCATATGGTATTTATAATTTTAAGTCAAGTAGGAAATTTAAATTTATAAAGAAACTTCTTTTGTATAAAAAAAACTTAAATAATCATAATATTAATGAATAAAAAATAAACTATTAATAGGTGAAATGTGATTAATTTATTTCTCTTTTTAATAGGATTTGGTTTTATGATAATAGGATTTATGTATATAATTCTATACTTAAATTATTTAACAATTGATTATACTATCGTAGAGTATTTAAGCTTAATATCAAGAAAATTTGAATGTTGGTTAGCACTTTTAGGTTTAATTTTAATTACAATAGTAATTTTTAAAAAAGGAGATTAAATGGTATACATATATGATATTTTATTAAATTTTAATAATGATTTTTTAGAATTTTACGAATGGGATAAGAATGATAATATTTTACATATTAAGAAGATGCCTATGTTAAAGGTTGATTCTAAATTAATTGAAGATGTTTTAAGTAAAAAAGTTCAGTTTGATGACCCATTTATAATGGAAATATTAAATAAAACAGAAGTATTTGATAATAAAAAAATTAAAACAATTAAATATGCTTGTATTTTAACTGATACCTATAGAACAATTGGAGTTTTATTAACAGATGATTATATAGTTGCTAAAGTAAGTGATTTATTACTTGATGAAAATGAAGATGCTCTTGATATTTCAAGAAGAATTGGTTTTCGAAATCTTGCATATAATATAATAGGAGTTAAAAAAAATTATAGTTTTTTAACTCGTAATGAAGTAAAAATTAAAAAATATTTAATTCGTGAAATAAAATTAGCTTATAAAGAACAAGATAAAATTAAACTTAGCTATTTATATTTTGAGTTATTTAATAAAAATGTAACTGATATAGAAAAAATATTTGAAGATTTAATGTTATCTTTGAATGAAGAAATAAATGAAAAACATAAAAAACTATATGAACTTGTTAAACTTGCAAGTACTAAATAATATAGAATTTCTAGGATGAAATTTGACAAAAACGGCTAATACTGGTAGAATAGTAAGCCGTGTCACTTGAAAGAGGAGGAATTTATGTTTTATTCAATAATGCAAGCTGAAAGTCTTTGTGACAGTGAGCCAGCCCTGATTTTCTCTTTGATTAAAGAGAATGATATGGAAGTGGTAAATAAAGTTATAAGTAAAGATAACTTTGATTTTAGTATTGAGGATGCAAATGGAAATAATGTTATCATGTATTTATTAAAAAATAAAAAATATGATTTGGTTTTAAAATACATTGATAAAGTTGATATTAATCATCAAAATAATGATGGTGATACTTTAGCACATATATTAGTTGGTATTGATTATCATAGTGTTAAAGAAATAATAGAATATGTTTTTAGTAATAAAGATTTTATTCCTAATTTAAAAAATAAAGATGGAGAAACAATTTTAGATAAATCAATTAATAATAACTATTTGTATACAACTGTAAAAGTCTTAGAAGATGATAGATTTAATTCTATTGATGTATATTCATTTAAACATTTATATGAAGCCTATATTAAAAATAGTGATTATGGTAAATATTCTAAATTATCAAATTTTGAAGTAATAACAGCTAATTTAGAGAATAAAAGATTATTGCCACGTATGCAAAAGTTGCTTAATTTAATTGAAAAAAATAAAGAAATTATTAAAAGTGATATAAATTTATCTAAAACAGATGAATTAGATAATATTATTAATTTAGTAATAATGGAAGCTATAAATTAAGTTCTTAAAAATAGTTTATTTAGGTAAACTATTTTTTTGTATAATTTTAGAATTTTTTTCCATATTATATTTGGAGGGATAAAGTGAAAAAAATTCTAGTAACTTTAATTATGATAATTTTTTTAACGGCTTGTGATAATGATTTAATGAATTCACCAACTAAGAGAGTTGAAAATATGTTCAATAATTATGTAACACTTGATAGTGAAGTATTAAAAGATTTAGATGAAACTTTACTTACTGAAACAGTTATGACAACAAGTCAAAAAAATCGTTATCGTGAGATTTTGAAAAAACAATATCAACATTTATCATATGAAGTAAAAAATGAAACAATTGATGGAGATAATGCAACTGTTGAAGTTGAAATTGAAGTATTTGATTATAAAAAGATTATAGATAATGTTGATGCATATTTAAATGAACATCAAACGGAATTTCAAAATGAAGATGGAACAACTAATACCGAGAAATTTAATGATTATCGTCTAGGAGAACTTGAAAAAGCTAAAGACAAGGTAACTTATACATTAAATTTAACACTTCATAAAGAAGACGATAAGTGGAAATTAGATGATTTAACTGATGCAGAAATTAGTAAAATTCATGGTTTATATGAATATTAATGTAATAGCTTATAAGAAATTATAAGTTATTTTTATTTTTAGAATATTATGATAGAATAAATTATATAATTATATTAAAGGTTTTAATATTAAAAATTAAAAATGAACAGAAAAAAGTTTAAAAATAGAAAAATTTTACTATATATAGCTTAAATTAAGAATAAGTAAAAAAATAGATATAAGTTAAGTTTTAATAAACAACAGAAATTTAGAAAAAATTACTAAAAAGACTTGCTTTATTTAGAAAAAAAGGTTATATTATTAATGCTTACTAATTCTTTGTTTGGGGTTCCTCATCCTTTACAATGAATTAGCGAATATAATATAAAGGAGGAAATTATGGCTTTAACAAAAGAAAAGAAAACTGAAATTGTTAAAAAGTTTAGAAGAGATGAACATGATACAGGTTCAGTAGAAGTTCAAGTTGCAATTTTAACAAATGAAATCAATGCTTTAACTGAACATTTAAAAGTTCATATTCACGACCATCATTCAAGACGTGGCTTATTAAAAAAAGTTGGTCAAAGAAAAAGTTTATTAAACTATTTAGCTAAAAAAGATGTTAGCAGATATCGTGAATTAATCAATAAATTAGGATTAAGAAAGTAGACACTTATTTTTTAGTGTCTTTATTTTTTAGATAGGAGAATTATGAAGAAAGTATTTGAAAAAGATTTTTATGGTAAAAAAATTATAGTTGAAGTTGGAGAATTAGCTAAACAAGCAAATGGAGCAGTTTTAGTTCGTTTTAATGATACAGTTATTTTGTCAACTGTATGTGTATCTAATAATGCTAATTTGTTAAGTGATTTTTTTCCACTTATGGTAGTTTATCAAGAAAAATTATATTCTGTTGGTAAAATTCCAGGAGGTTTTATTAAAAGAGAAGGTCGTCCAACTGAAGCAGCTACTTTAGCAGCTCGTATGATTGATAGACCAATGCGACCTTTATTTCCAGAAGATTTTAGAAATGAAGTTCAAGTTGTTAATACTGTTTTATCAGTTGACCCAGATTCACCGCCTGAAATGCCAGCTATGTTTGGTTCAAGTTTAGCTACTTGTATTTCTAAGGTTCCATTTGATGGACCAATAGCCGGAGTTAAAGTTGGTCGTGTAAATGGAAAATTTGTTATAAACCCAACGGTTGAAGAAAGTGAAGCTAGTGATATTGATTTAACTGTTGCTGGTACAATTGAAGCAATTAACATGGTTGAAGCTGGTAGTAAAGAAGTATCTGAAAGTGATATGTTAGAAGCTTTAATGTTTGGTCATGAAGCAATTAAAGAATTATGTAAGTTTGAATCAGAAATAATTGCAGAAATAGGGGAAGAGAAGATGGAATATCCTAAATTAGAAATTTCATCTGAACTTCAAACAGAAGTTGATAATTTAATAAGAAAAGATTTAGATAAAGCTCTTCGTATTCAAGATAAATTAGAAAAGTATGCTGCTATTGATAAATTAAAAGAAGATTTAGTTTTAAAATATGAAGAAGAAAATAGTAATCTTTCTGAAGAAGAATTAGAAGAATTAAAAGTTAAAGTAGTTCGTATATTTGATAGTATTGAATATGAATTATTTAGAAATATTACAGTTCTTGAACATACAAGAGCTGATGGACGTGCAATGACTGAGATTCGTCCTATATCAACAGATATTGATTTACTTCCAAGAACTCATGGTAGTGCTTTATTTACTCGTGGTCAAACTCAAAGTTTATCTGTTACAACTTTAGGAGCTTTAGGAGAACATCAAATTTTAGATGGTTTAGATATAGAAACTGAAAAAAGATTTATGTTACATTATAACTTCCCAGCTTTTTCAGTAGGAGAAACTGGAAGATATGGAGCTCCAGGTCGTCGTGAAATAGGTCATGGTGCTTTAGGAGAAAGAGCTTTAGCTCAAGTTATTCCAAGTGAAGATGAATTCCCATATACAATTCGTGTTGTATCTGAAATATTAGAAAGTAATGGTTCTTCAAGTCAAGCAAGTATATGTGCTGGTTGTATGAGTTTAATGGCTGCTGGTGTTCCAATTAAAGCTCCAGTTGCTGGTATTGCAATGGGATTAATTACAGCCGGTGATGAATATACAATTTTAACAGATATTCAAGGAATGGAAGACCATTTAGGAGATATGGACTTTAAAGTAGCTGGTACAAAAGATGGAATTTGTGCTCTTCAAATGGACATTAAAATCAAAGGTGTTACTAAAGAAATACTTGAAAAAGCATTAAATCAAGCTCATGAAGCTCGTATGGAAATTCTTGCTAAAATGGAAGCAACAATTCCTGCACCAAGAGCTGAAGTTTCTAAATATGCTCCTAAGACAATGACATTTATGATTAATCCTAATAAGATTAAAGATGTAATTGGTAAAGGTGGCGAGATGATTACTAAAATCATTCTTGAAGCAAGTAATGTAACAGCTGTTACTGATATAAATGCTGTTAAAGTTGATTTAGAAGATGATGGTAGAGTAATTATTTATCATACTGATAAAGAGATAATCGAAAAAACGGCTAATATGATTAAAGATATTGTCAGAGAACCAGAAGTTGGAGAAATTTATACAGCTAAAGTTGTAAAAATCGAAGAATTTGGTTGCTTTGTTCAAATTTGGCCAGGTTGTGAAGGCTTAGTTCATATTTCTGCTCTTGCTCGTGAACATGTTAAAAAGACAGAAGATGTTGTTAAATTAGGTGACGAAATTTTAGTTAAGTGTTTAGGTTATGACAAGAAAGGACGTTTGAACTTTTCAAGAAAAGATGCTTTAACACCTGTTACTAAAACGGTTGAAACTGAAGAAGAAAAATAATATTATTTTTCTTTTCTGCTGAAATAGCTCAGCTGGTAGAGCAATCCTCTCGTAAGGGATAGGTCGCAGGTTCGAATCCTGTTTTCAGCACCATATTGTATATTACCCTTGTTTTTCAAGGGTTTTATTATTGGAAATTTAAAATAAAGCTTTTAAGATTTTAAAAAAAACTTGTCAAAACAGGAAAAGTTTGCTAGAATATAATCAGAAATCTTGTGATGGGGAATATTATAAAAAAGGTTTTCAAAGTGAGCTTGGTATAGTGAAAACAAGTGTTAATCATTTATAATTCCTACCCCTAAAGTGAATATAGAAATATATTTCGGGTTACCGTTATCAAATTAAGTTAAATAAAGGGTGGTACCGTGCTTTGCACTCCTTGGGACCATTCTTTTTTTATTAATAAAGGAGGAAATTATGGCAAATAAAAAAATTGTTAGTCGTGATGTAGATTTTGCAAAATGGTATACAGATGTAGTATCAGCTGCACATTTAGCTTCATATTCAAATGTAAAAGGATGTATTATTTTAGAACCATATGGTTATCTTATTTGGGAGCGCATTCAAGAAATAATGAACAAAATGTTAAAAGCAAGTGGTCATCAAAATATGGCAATGCCAATGCTAATACCTGAAAATTTAATGAAAAAAGAGAGTGAATTAATAGAAGGATTTGCTCCAGAAGTTGCTTGGGTTACTGAAGGTGGTAGCAATAAATTAGAAGAGAGAATGTGTATACGTCCAACTAGTGAAACATTATTCAGTGATTATTATTCAAACATTGTTAAATCTTATCGTGATTTACCAATTAAATATAATCAATGGTGTACAGTTATGCGTTGGGAAAAAGAAACAAGACCATTTTTGAGAGGTCGTGAATTTTGGTGGCAAGAAGGTCATACAGTTCATGAAACCAAAGAAGAAGCTGAAGAAGAAACAAGATTTATTATGGATAATGTTTATAAAAAGCTTTTCTATGATTATTTTGCAATTCCAGCCATAACCGGTTTAAAAACTAAAAGTGAAACTTTTGCAGGAGCTGAGTATAGTATTACAATTGAGTCTTTAATGTATAATGGTGTTTCTTTACAATCAGGAACTTCACATTATTTCGGTCAAAAATTTTCTAAAGCTTATGATATTAAATTTTTAAATCGTGAAAATAAACTAGAATATGCTTATCAAACATCATGGGGAGTAAGTAATCGAATGATTGGGGCAATTATTATGGTTCATAGTGATGATGATGGTTTAGTTTTACCACCAAAGATTGCTCCAATTGAAGTTATAATTATTCATATTGGAGATGATTTAGAAATTAAAACTTTAGCAAATACTTATAAAGAAAAGCTAGAAAATAACGAAATTTCCGTTACAATTGATGATAGTTCCAAAACTCCTGGTTATAAATTTGCTGAAGCTGAGGTTAAAGGAATTCCAGTTAGAATTGAAATAGGACGTCGTGATTTAGAAAATGGAAAAGTAACCCTTGTAAGACGTGATACTAAAGAAAAAAAAGAAATCTCAACAGATGCTGATATTGTTAGTGTTATAAAAGAAATGCTTGATAATATGCAAAGCGATATGTTAGAAAGAGCAACCAAAAGACGAGATAAAATGACTTATACAGCTAATAATTTAGAGGATGTAAAAAAAATTATGGAAGGAACTCCTGGATTTATCAAAGCTGATTGGTGTGGAAGTCTTGAATGTGAACAAAAAATGAAAGAAATAAAAGGTTTAAAATCAAGATGTATATTAGAAAATACTAAACCTTTAACTGGTAAATGTGTTGTTTGTGGCAAAGAAGCAAAAGACTTAGTTGTCTGGGGTATTCAATACTAATGGAAAAAAGAAAAGTTGCTCGAGGTATAGTCTTTTTTAAAGACCAAGTTTTACTTTTACATAGAATTAGAAAAGAAGGAAATAAATACTTAGAATATTATGCTATTCCAGGTGGTGGCATTGAAAATTTAGAAACTAAAGAAGAAGCTTGTATTCGAGAAGTTAAAGAAGAAACTAGCATTGATGTAAAAATAAATCTATATCTTGGAATGGAAGAATATGATAGAGGAATAGCTTATTATTATCTAACTGATTATATATCTGGAGAAGTATCTTTAGGTGGTGAAGAAAAAGAGCAAAATAATCCTGATAATTTTTATGAAATTGCTTTTATTAAAATTGCTGACCTTGATAAGATTATGATTTATGGTCTTGGTGGAGAAATGATTAAAAAAGCTTATAAAATTTATCAAAAGGCAAATAACTAAATGACAATATTAAAAGTTTGATTGTATACTAATCAAACTTTTTTACATATAATTAATTAGGTGATTTTATGTCTAAAGAGGGGTTTAAAGAGTTTGTAAAAAAAAATACTAATTTGATTAATTACGTAGAAAATGGAAAAACTGATTGGCAACATTTATATGAACTTTATGATTTATATGGCGAAAATTCAAATATTTGGGAAAAATATCAAATAAAAAATTCCAAAACAAATTCAGAGGCAACTAAAGAAAATTCTAATCAAGGTTTTAAAGATTTCTTAAATCTAATAAAAGGATTAGACTTAGAAACTGTAAGAAAAGGAATTAATAGTATCGATAAAGCCATTGAAACATTTAAAGAATTAGGAGAAAGTCCTAAAAAAGAAGAACCAAAATATGAACCACGACCAACTTTTAAATACTTTGAGGATTAATTATGAGTTTGCAATGTCAATTTTATATTAATGAAAAGCCAAACTTAAAAAGATTTTTACATGAAAATCCTTATTATTATAAATATTTAAATCGTAATTCAAGTTTTGTTTATGAACTTGAGAAAATAATGAAAGAAAGATATAAATTAAGATTAAGTGATAAGATAGATGATTTTAAAAATAAATTAGATATGTTGAATACATTTATTGATATTTTGAACTAAATCATATATAATTAAATCGTGATAGTTATGGAATATAATGATTTAATAAACGAACTTTTGGATTTAATTTCTGAAAACGAAGATGTAAAAAAACTTAAAAAAATTAAAGAAGAATTACTTTTAGATAAAAAGTTACAAGCTGAAATCAATAATTATCGTTTATCTAAAACTTTAGATAATAAAAAGAAACTTTTTCTTAATTCTAAGTATTTAGAATATTTAAAAAGTGAAAATGAAATTAATTTATTAATTGAAGATATAAAAAGAAAATTTAAGATATTTTCTAATAGGGTATGTCATAATGCGAATAATTAGTGGTTTTCTTAAAGGTCGAAATATTAAAGGTTATAATATTGAAGGTACTAGACCAACAATGGATAGAATTAAAGAAAGTGTATTTTCAATCATTCAAGGAAAAGTAAAAGATAGTTATGTATTAGATTTATTTGCTGGTAGTGGTAGTTATGGACTTGAGGCAATAAGTAATCAAGCAAGTTTTGTTGTATTTAATGATAAAAATAAGGAATGTGTTAAAGTTATTAAAGAAAATTTAGAAAATTTTAATGTTTTAAATAAAGCATTAGTTTTCAATTTTGATTATAAAAAATGTTTAGAATTTTTAAAAAATGAGAAAAAGCAATTTGATTTAATTTTTCTTGACCCACCATATAAACTTCAAATACTAAATGATATTTTAAATTTTATAGAGAAAAATGATTTATTAAAAAAAGATGGGTTAGTAATTGTTGAATTTGAACATTTTGAAGAAAATAATGAATATCAAAAATTAAAAAGAATAAAAGAAAAAAAATATGGATATAAAAATATTTATATTTATGCTAAGAAAGGAATAGAAGATGAAGATAAATAAAAAGGGATTTGCAGTTTCAACAATGTTATATGGTCTTATTTTTGTAACAATTGCTATTTTTTATTTGATTATTACAATTGTTAGTAGTCGGCATGTAAGAAATTTAGATTATGTAGCAACGGTTCGTGAAGACTTAGAAATGACTGGAGAATTATTAACATCATTAAATGCAAAAATTAATTCTTCTAATAGTGTATATGAGAGTGGAACAACTTATCTTTCAGGAACTAGTTCGGCTGTTAACTTTAATTATGTTTGGTATTCGGGTAAACTTTGGAGAATTGTTGCAATTTATTCAGATGGAACTATGAAATTAGTAACTGATGATGTAATTACTGTTATAGCAGCTGGTCCTAGTGATTATAATAATTTATCTTATGCTTATATTTGGCTAAATAATGATTTTAAAGATACATTATATAATTCTGAAAATCTTTTAGTTACGGATTATAAATGGAATAAAGCAGCTGTTGCTGAAAGTAGTTATCAATATGCTTTACCTGATACAGATTCTGTTAAGATTAGTGGTACAGTAGGACTTTTAAATGTTCATGAATATTATAAAGCAGGACAAAATTCTAGTGAATCTAGTAATTATTTAAATAATAGTAGATATTATTGGTTAATGAATGCTAATAGTTCAGGAAGTGGAGTATATAATGTTTCATCAAGTGGTACGATTTCTTCAGCTGATTTTATATCTGAGTATGGAATTAGACCAGCAATTGTCTTAAGAAGTCATATTTATATGAATGGTGGAGATGGAACTAGTAATAATCCTTATACTATTCAAGGAGATAAAGGAGCACCAGTTAGTAATAATTCACTTTTAAATACTCGTATTAGTGGAGAATATTTAGAATTTGAAGGTAAGTTATACAGAATTGTTAGTGTTGAAACTGATGGTTCAGTTAGAATCATAAGTGACCAGTATTTTAGAAGTTCAGGTAGTATTTTAAATAAGTATTTTTATAGAGGAAGTACTTTTGGTACTTCAATGAGCGGAAGTAGTACACTTCTTAACGATTTTTGGGATTATTATTTAAATAATTGGTATCCATCAAGACTTACGGCTAAATATCGTAGTTTACTTGTTAGAGGTACATTTTTTAGAGAACCAATTTCTAACAATGATTATCGAACTGGTGTTTGTAGTTTAGTTGAACCTCAAACTACTGTTAGTTATTGTATAAAAAATTCCAAACTTAAAAGTAGAACAGGAGCATATGCTGGAGTTTCAAGATATGGTGAGTTATTTTCAGCCCAAAATAATAGTGATAATTATAGTTCAATGTTAGTACTTCCAAATTATGCAATAATGTCTAATGGAACGGTTACTAATTCAAGAAGAGGTGGAGTTAGACCTGTTTTGTTTATAAAAAATACTACTAGAATAAGAAGAGGACTAGGAACTAAAAGAACACCATTTATTATAGCTTGATAATTAATATTTTTTTCAAATCATAAAAAAATTCTATTAATTATTCTGAATTTATGGTAATATTTAATGTAGGTGATAATATGAGAATGGACCGTTACGAAGATGAAAATAAAAGTAGCGATGTTAAAACAACAAGATTAGATAAAAATCAAGAATTATATACAGATGTTTATTTAAACAATGTTTATGTTGATATTAATAATTTAAAAGATGTTATGGAAGATACAGAACAAGAACCTTTAAGTACTAAATCAACTTATGATTATGCAACTAGCTATAATTATGAGGAAAAAGAGTATGATATCAATAAAATTATTGATAAAGCATTACAAAATAAAGTTGATGATAAATTAAAAAGACATTTAGATATTGAAGATAGCAATAAAGAAATTCAAGATTTAATTGCAAGTATTACTGCTAATTCTAAGTCTAATGAAGATAATTTATTAGAAGACTTAATGCCAACAAATGATAATACAACTGTAATTCCTCCACTTGAAGAACCTATTTTAGATACTGCTCCTTATGAAGTAGTTAAAGATGATGATAAAGAGGAAGAAACTTCTGGTAATATTTTTGATGATGTAACTAATGAATATGACAAAATTAAAACTGACGATATGGAAACTGATGACAGTTTTGTTGATAAAAAGGGAAATAGTCATTTAAAAATTATTCTAATTCTTTCAATTTTATTTATAGCAATTGGTATTGTAGTAGCTTTAAAACTTTTAAAAGTATTTTAATATAATATTGCTAATTTTAAACTAAAGTATTGAAAAATTAGATAATATATGGTATTTTATAGGGAGTGAGGTTGATATTATGCAAATATTTTTATTAGTAATTTCTATTTTATTAATTATAATTGTATTATTACAAAGTGGTAAAGCTGAACCTGCAAGTCAAATTATCAGTGGTGGTAATATGGATTTGTTTAGTAAACGTAAAGAAAGAGGTAGTGAGTTATTTATTAGTAGACTTACATTACTTCTTGGTTTGACTTTCTTTGTTGTAAGTTTAGTAATGGAATTTATTTAATGATTATAAAAACTAGTTAATTAATGATTTATTTTAATAATACTTCATTGATTAACTAGTTTTTTTTATGCTTAAATTTAAGTAAAACAAGTGGAACTTTTAATTGTTGCCACTTGTTAAATTTTTCATTGTATTATCATAATATGTATTTAGAAGTTCATCTTTTATTGCAAAACCTTTACTTTTACGATATTCCATCATTGCTTTATATTGTAGTGTTGTATCAGCTGCTAATTTTTCATCACGTAATTTCTCGATAATTTTACTTTTAACTTCTTTTAAACTTGGTTTTTCTCCTTCTTTTTCTTTAAAGAAAATTTCATAACCATATTCAGTTTCAACAGGTTCAGTTGAATATTCTCCAACTTTTAACTTTTCATAAGCTTGTCTTGTAACATCGTCAAGTTCAAGAGCATTGAAGGTTCCCATTTTACCTCCATTGTCATAATTACTATCATCATCAGAATATTCTTTAGCAACATCTTCAAAACTAGTTCCATCTTTTATTTTTTGTATAGCTTCTTTAGCTTTATTTAAAGCAGTTTCTTTTTCTTTTCTTTGGTCTTCTTCTGTCATTGAATCAGTAGCTTTAGACTCAATCAAAATATGACTTCCTGTGATATCACCCATAATTTTATTTTCATAATAAGAATTAATATCATTTTCTGTAATCATATTTTCAACATATTTTTCAACAACTAAATTTCTTTTATAATTTAGTTTAAAATATTCTCTTAATTCGTCTTCATTTTCATAGCCATATGATTTAATATAATTTAAAAATTCTTCATCAGTTTCATAATAATTCTTAATTGATGATACTTGAACATCAACATAAGTTTTCATTGCTTCAGTATCTTTATATTCTTGATTTAGAACTTTTGCATCAATTAAATCAAGTAGAATATTGATTCCATATTTTTCTTTTAATTCATTATATAAATCTTCAGTTTTAATGTTTAAACTGCTATCTTTAAATGTAACTAAATTATTACTTCCTTCCTTAAGTTTTGCATCTTTACATCCTGTAATTAAAAGTACAAGGACTAATACAGTTATAATATTAATTGTTTTTTTCATAATTCCTCCTTAAACGATATAACTATCATAACAAAAAGAGCTTAAAAAAACAATTGTTTTTTACATAATTTATCTTTTTTGCCCTCACATTATCTAAAAATTACCATACAATAATGTGAATATATAAAAAAGGAGGAAAAAATTATGTGTAATAATACATCATCTTATGCAATTGTTTTGGTTTTATTTATTTTATTAGTTATTATTCTAGGTAATTATATATAATTAGAAAGGGGTAATTTATGAATTGTCAAACAAATGATACAGTAACTTCTTCATGCTGTTCATATACAAGAAGTGATAATGGTTTTTTAATTATTGTTGTATTATATATTTTATTAGCAATAATTTTAGGAAGCAAATATCGCAATTACTAAAAAAGAGCTATTTGAAATATTATTTTCAAATAGTTTTTTAATTTTTAAAATAATAATTGAAAAATTTTAAAAATAAGAGTATAGTAGTAGGTGATTTTGGGGGAATGGAAATGTCTTTTGAGGTATTAGAAACAATAGATATTATTACTTTAAAGAAAATGTCTTTTGGAGAACGATATAATTATTTAGAGAAGAGATTACAAAAAACTTTAAGCAAATATTCATATCTTGAAGTAAGTAAAATAGAATTATCAAATTTTTTATCAGAAAAAGTTAATCTTGTAAAAGGAAGTAATTATATTAAATTTTTAAATGATGAATTAGAAAAATACTTTAATCAAATTTTACAAACTAAGCTAAAAGAAAATACTTATTTGGTTATAGAAAATTTTATAAAATATAATGCAAAAGAAACTAATAATTTTAAAGATGCTATTAAATATTTAAAATTATTAAAAGGCTTTTTTATTAAAAATAAAATAGATTATGAAATATATTTCAATAAATTACTTCTTGAAAATAAGATAATTAATCATTTATTAGCAGTTATTGTTAATGAAATTCAAAAAGATTCCATGAAAATTCAAAACTTAGATAATGATGTAATAAAAGAATGGATTGACCTATATTGTATTTCTAAAAATATTGATATTGATTTAGATAAGGAATGGAATACCGATTATCCTCTTTTAAGAAAAGAGAGTCAAACTCTTGATTCTTTTGATATGTACATGAATGAAGCAACGAGTTTTCCTTTATTAACAGAAACTATGGAAAAAGAATTATTCTTAAGGTATAGAAATGGTGATTTAGAAGCACGTGATAAGATTATTGTATCTAATCTTCGTTTTGTTATTAAACTTGCTAAAAGATTTTACCATGGTAGTTCAAAGTTTACATTTTTAGATTTAATTTCAGAGGGTAATGCAGGACTTATTAAAGCCGTTAATTTGTATAATTTAGATTATGGAAATCGTTTTAGTAGTTATGCTTATGAATGGATATTAAGATATATGCGTGATTTTGTTAAAAGACAATATAGGTCTGTGAAAATTCCGATGCATATGTATTCTGTTTTATTTAAAATAAAAAAAATGCGTGAAGAAGAACCTGGAATATCTTTGATTGAAATAGCTAAAAGATTGAATATTAAACCTGAGATGGTTTTGAATTTACTTAGATATGAAAAGGATGATATTAGTTTAAATAGAACAATGTCAACCGAAGATGATACCGAATTAGAAGCAACTCTCTTAGTTGATTATAGAGCAACAGATGAATTCTTAAAAGCAGAAAAGAGAATTGATTTTTCAGCAATTATTTCTAGAGTAACTAATTTAACTGATAGAGAAAAAATGGTTTTAAAAGGAGTATATGTCGACCAAAAATCTTATGCTGCTCTTGAAAAAGAAATTCACATTGATAAAAATTCGATTCGTCTTATTCACAATAAAGCTTTAAGAAAAATTACTAAAAATAAAGAAGTTATATTTTCTTTAGCAAGTTATACAGAAAATCCTTTAGAAAGTGTAAAAAGCTTAGGTTATGACGAATATGAATATAAAGAAATGCAAAATAGTCTTGAACAAAATGATGAACAAACTAGAATAGGTGAAATTTATTCATTATTTTTAGATTTTAAAAAATGTAGCAGAAGATATAGTAAAATTAGTCGATTAAGATATCGTGATGTAATTATTTATGCTATAAAATTAGGTATTTTTGGTATAATTTCAGATGATGAAATAACAGATTATTTTAATATAAGTTGTGCTGAAGTTTTAGATATTTATATGAGTATAAGAAGGTCTTTGAAGGATGTTAAAGATTTCTTGAATGAATTTAGTGTTTGGTTAAATCAAAATAGAAAAAGTTATGAAATTCAAAAAGTAAAAACAAAACAAGGCTTATATTAAAAAATAAAATTCGATTAAATTCGACACATGAATAAAATATAATAAATTTGTTCATGTGTTTTTTTGATAATAAATCAGAAAAAAGGGACTTGAAAAGAATAAAAATTTGTAGTAATATTGAATTAGAAAATAGGGACAAGGAGGTAAGACAAAATGAATAAATACCTTGAAAAATTAGAAATAAAAGTTAAGTGTAACTCAACCTGGGGGGGGGTACTTTAGGAGGTAAATTCCTAATCTTTTCATATTGTAAAAATCTAGAATAATCGTATAAAAAATTAGCAATTTATATGCTAAGTTTTTATACGTTTTTTTAGTGTTAAAGAAAAGGGAGGACAATATGAAAGATAAAAGAAAAATAGGAATAATAGTAACAATAGTAGTAATGTTATTAACAGTATT
>CANQYO010000016.1 GCA_947628095.1 uncultured Bacilli bacterium
CTATTTACAAATTTATGTTTATCTATTATAATTTAATTTGTAGGAAGCAATTTAGTTTTATGCTAAATGCCTACCTTTAAGGTTCAGCATTGTTAATCTAATTAACAGTGCCTTTTATTTTAAATATCAACATCATTATAATGCTAATAAGTAAAAGTATAACTATACTTAGAAAAAAAACTAATAAATCTTTTTTCGCCATACTATTACCTCCAATCTATCAACCAAGTTCCCCTGATTAAAAGAAAATAGAAGGCAGGCACCTAGCTCTAAATTGCTTCCATAGTTATTAACATAACATACTTTATTTAACAATGCAACACCTTGACATTTCCTTGAAAATCAAGGAAATCTACAGATTTTTAATAAAACTAACTGAACATTTAAAATTGAACTAAAAAACTAATTCATAATCAAAACTTTAGTTAATTTTTTTATTAATTATTAAATTTTAGATAAAATTTTAAGAAAAAATTTTTCCAAAAAAAGTTAAAAAATATACAATAAAAATAGAAATAAAAGGTGAAAATATGTATTATAATGAAAGAATGCAATTTATAAGAGATAGTAAAAATATTACTCAAAAAGAGATTGCTTCAATGCTTGGAATTAAACAACAACAATATGCCAGATATGAAAAAGTAATTAACTTGATGCCTATAACTTATATTAAAGATATCTGTAAAATTTTAGATATCTCAGCAGATTACTTATTAGGCTTAACAGAAACTAAAAAAAATTACCCTAAAAATTAAAATGCCATTTAGGCATTTTTTTGGTATTATTTCTTAAATTTAAAATAAATAATAATATGAAAATATTATTTAGCTTTCTTATTAGTATTCTACTTTTTATATATGGAATTAGTATATTCTCCGATGGTCTTAAAAATATCTATCAAACTAAAATTAAATTAATTCTGGAAAAATACACTAAAACTCCAATTCTTGGAATAGTTTTTGGAACAATTACTACAGCAATTTTTCAAAGTTCTTCAATCATGACAATTACTATTTTAAGTTTAGTAAACTCTGGAATTATAACTTTTCATAATTCATTAGGTCTTATAATGGGAGCTAATCTTGGAACTTGTATTACTTCATTTATAATTGCTTATATAAATAATCTAGGAAATAATATTGAATTTTTTTTAAACCCTTCTAGTTATATTCCTTTAATATTATTAATAGGAATCTTTTTCTATTTCAAAAAACATAAAAATAAAAGTAATATCTTTATTGGTTTTTCTCTTTTTATGTTAGGTCTTTTTATGCTTAATACTAGTTTAAGTCCTATTAAAGATTTTGCTTGGTTTAAAGATTTTTTAATTAGTTTAAATTCCCCTCTATTAGGAATAATTGCTGGTATTATAGCAACTTGTATAATTCAATCTTCAAGTGCAACAATTGCTATTTTGCAAACTTTATCAATAAATAATAATATTACCTACTTAATGGCTATTCCAATTATTATGGGAGAAAATATTGGAAGTTGTATTACAGCTCTTATAGCAAGTATAGGAACTAGTAAAAATGCTAAAAAAGTTGCTATTGCTCATCTTTTATATAATATCTTAGGTACTATTATTTTTTTAATTCTTTTCTATATCTCTAAATTATTCTCTTTTAATCTTTTAGAAAATAATGTTAACTCTATTTCAATTGCTTTAATTCATACCAGTTTCAATTTATTATCTATTTTTATATTCTTACCTTTTATAAAAAAATTCGAAAGCCTAATTAATAAACTTGTAAAATAAATTATTATTTTATATAATTAATTTCATAAAGGAGATACTATGTTAAGAAGTTTAATTGAAAATTATCAGCCTATAAATATGCAAGAAGAACAAGATAAAAAAGTTATGTTAAAATATTTAGATACTTTTGACGATTGTTTAACTAGAAAAAATGAATTTGGACATTTTACAAGTAGTTCTTTTGTTGTAAATCAAAATCATACCAAAGTTTTAATGGCATATCATAATATATATAAATCTTATTCTTGGTTAGGTGGTCATGTTGATGGATGTGAAGATACTTTAAAAGTTGCAATTAAAGAAACTAAAGAAGAAACAAGTATTAAAAATTTAAAACTTTTAACTCCTGAAATTGTTACTCTTGATGTTATAGAAGTATGTGGACATATTAAAAATCAAAAATATGTAACTCCTCATGTTCATTTAAATGTAACTTATTTGTTTGAAGCTAATGATAAAGAAGAAATACATGAAAAAATAGATGAGAATTCCAGTGTTAAATGGATACCACTTGATAAATTAGATAAATATGTAACAGAAGAAAATATGCTACCAATCTATAAGAAAATCATTAAAAAATTAGAAGATTTAGGAAATAACTGAAGATAAATTATCAGTTATTTTTCTTATAACTGTTTTATTAAAAGGATAAATGTAACCACTTCTATTATTAACATAACTAATATTAGGAGAAGTAATTGAAATACTATATTCAGGATTTGAAGACGGAAAATAAGCAACAAAAGCAGTTGAAATTGATTCTGTTTCAAACTTGCCATCATTATCACTATCTACAAAAGTTTCACTAGTACCAGTTTTACCACTTGCATTTAATGAACTATTTATATAATTTCTACCTGTTCCTTCATTGATTACTAAATTTAAAGCTTTTTTCACGCGATTTAAGTACTCTTCTTTAAAATCTAATTTATTTAAAACTACTGGTTTAATTTCTAAAATCGTTTTATCTTTGTCTTTAACTTCCCCCAAAATATGAAACTTGTATCTTGTTCCATTATTAGCAATCGTTGATATATATTGATTTAATTGTAAATTAGTATAAGTATCATATTGCCCAATAGCAAGATTCATTAAAAGGCCTGCATCTTTCTTACTTCCTTTATAACCTGAACTTTCATTTTCTAAATCAATTCCTGTTTTAACTCCCAACCCAAATTTAGCAAAGTTATTTCTATAAATATCAAAAGCTTCATTTTTAATAAAAGCTGGTCCATCATATCGATAATTAACTCCACCTATTCGAAGAGCAATCTTAAATTGATAAACATTACTACTATTTCTAATAGCATCTAAATCATTTATATAACCCATCGTGACAATTGAACATTTTTTAGGAGTAGCTTTTAATTTAATACATTCGTCAACCATAAATTCTCCAATCTTAACTGCTCCTGTTTGATAACCAATTAACATACTTGCTCCTTTAACAACACTACCTGATGTCATTGTATCTGTTAAATTACCTATACTATAATCAATTACTTTTCCATTTTCAAATAACTTTCCAGCCATAGCTAAAATACTTCCATCTTTAGGACTTGAAATAGTTATATAACTTCTATCAAAATATCTAGTATTAACTCCTGATTTAGCGTTTTTAATTTCTGCTTCTAAAACATCTTCGACTAATTTCTGCAAGTTAATATCAATTGTTAAATATAAATCTTTTCCAATTTTCCCATCTTTTATTAAAATCTTTTCATTGTTGACGATTTTATAAGTTTCTTTTTCTCCTTTTAAATAATCGTCATAGATATACTCTAAATTACTAAGTCCTACTGTATCATTTAAATTATAGCCTTTATTTAAATAATAATCTTTATTTTCACTTGTTATTTTTCCAATTCCTCCTAAAATACTTTTTAAAGTATCACCATAAACATAAAATCTATCATAAGTATATTTAGTATTAAAACCTGACAATTTAGAATTACTTTCAGAGAAAAAAGCAAATTCTTCTTCAGTTGCATTAGTTTTAATAATTTTATCGTCATAAGAATAACCATTATTCATTAAGAAATATAAATAAATTGCTTTTTTATCATCTTCAGTATATTTTTCTAAATCTTCATTTGTAACTTTTTCTTTTTTTATTTTATAAAGCTCACTGTCAGTTATTTTTCTTCTTTCATAATTATCTTTTTCCTTTTGACTTAATCTTTTAGTAATTTCTTTATCATTGGTTAAAATATAAAAATCTTTAAGATAAGATATAGTTAACTTAGAATAATCTAAGTCTAAATAATCTTTTATTTTGTAAGCCAAATCTATTTCTTCTTTAGTTGTTATTCCATTTACTTTTTTATAATAAATAGTTTTAACTAAGACATTATCAACTAATAAATTACCATTTCTATCATAGATTTTCCCTCTTGGCATAGTATCACCTTCAACTTCTTTATTTAAACTGTTTTCTAAAAGTTTTAGATAATAATCATGTCTAATAATTTGTAAGTAGTAAAGTCTTGTTATAATAACTAAAAATAATATATACATTAAAACATTTAAAAAATTAACTTTAATTCGCATTGAATCACCATTTATATTATTAGTCTTTTTATTTTTTTTATGAATATTATTAACTAGGTGATATGATGGAAACATTAATTCAAAATTATATAAAAAATCTAACAATAAATGATATAGTTTATTTTGCTAAAAAAAATAATATAGATTTAACGGAAGCAGAAACTACTTATATTTTTAAAACTTTAAAAGATAATTACCAAATTTTATTAAGTGATAATTATATGGAAATATTTAATAATAGTAAAAATTATTTAACACCTTCAAATTATGAAAAAATTTTAAATTTATATTTAAGTTATCGAAAAAAATATTTTTCACTTTAAATAAATTGACATTTCACTTTAAATTTGCAAAATTAAGTTTTTTATGATATAATTTAAAGCCACAAGGGGGAATTAGATATGTCATACGAAGAATGGATACGTAAATATTATGCTATTTCTTCAAATTATGAAATGATTATTAGTAAATTTGGTAAAGGAAATGTCTTAAGAGAAATTACCAATTTAATAAATGACCCAATTTCTAATAGTCAAATTGAATTAAAAGAAAAGTTATTAAATGCTGAAGCAAATTTAGTAGCAAGTATGCAATTAGAAGAAGAAGCATATGAAAAAAAATTTTCTAATATAATGTAAAAATATGGTTAAGATTAAACTTAAACCATATTTTTTATTTTAAAAACCTTTTCTTAATATTTCAAAAGTTGCAGTTTTTTGACCAAAAGCTAAAGCTGAACTTTCATTTTCATGAAGTAAATCAAAATAAGCATGTTTAGAAGCATCAAATCCAACAGCCCCTCCTCTATCTAACACAACTGCAATTATATCATTATCAAGTCCTGAAATTTTAACAATCGTTCCAAAAGGAAGAGATTTATCACCAGCCACAATTCGAATACTTCCAAAAGTTTTATCTTGGTAATAAATATTACCATTACGAGCATCATGTCCATAAGCTGTCTTACCACTACATCCAACACAATCTGGTCCATAACCAGTTATTTTTCCATGATATGTTTCTAAAACACTAAAA
The DNA here is from genome assembly GCA_947628095.1 of uncultured Bacilli bacterium. GTDB lineage: Bacteria > Bacillota_I > Bacilli_A > RF39 > UBA660 > RUG591. Next base: position 5,345 of record CANQYO010000016.1, read on the forward strand.
GTATTTACAACTGCCATATTAGGAGCATATTGTCCTTTAACAGTATTATCAGCTTTTTTTTCTTCAACAGAAGTATTTGAAGAAGCTTCTTCTTTCTCTTCTTTTACTTCTGGTGCTTTAGTTACAGTTTTAGTATTAGTGTTAGTTTTAGTACTTTCATTAATTGAAGTATCAGTTGCTTCTTTTTTTTCTTCTGTTTCTATAGTTTCAGAAGATTCAGTATCTTCTATATTTGTAACTTCTTGAGTAGGAGTTTCAGTTTTTGATAAAGATGGTTCTGTTTGATTAACTACTTTAGAAGCTACAATTCTTAAATTTATTTCTTCTGGTTTAGCAACATTAATATATAAAAAGCCACCTAATAAAATAACAAAAAATGCAGTTGTTAAACCTTTTAATACAGTATTTAAAAATAACTTCATAGAAATCTCCTTGAGAATTAATTATAACATAAATTCAAAAATTAAGCAATTTCCAAAAAATGGCGGTAAAAAACATCTAATTAATAATTTAACTTTTAAAAAAAATAAAAAAGTAACTAGTACTTTTTAAATTGGTATTTTTAAAACTTGGCCTATTGCTAAATTATCAGATTTTAAACTATTTAAATCTTTAATGACTGAAACACTAGTTCCATAATTTCTAGCTATTTGATATAAAGTGTCTCCTCGCTTTACGATATAGTTTAAATAATTATTTTCCGAGTTAGAATTAGGATGTGGTATTTTTAAGATTTGACCTAAGCTTAAGTTATCATTTAATAAATTATTTATTTTTTTAATTTCAGAAACCGTAGTATCATACATTTTTGCTAAAGAATATAAAGTATCTCCTTGTTTTACAGTATACATAATATAATTTTCTTCTGAAGTTGAATCGGTTATAATTGGAAGTTTCAAAACTTCTCCGATTGTTAAGTTATTTGATGTTAAATTATTAAGATTTTTAATAGCATCTACTGTTGTATTATATTTTTTAGCAATGCTATATAAAGTATCTCCAGCCTTTATTGCATATAAAATATATTTATCATCATTTATTGGAGGTTCTACACTTGGAGGAATAGTTTCTTTTTTAGGAATAATTAATTCTTGTCCAATTTGTAAAGCATTACTACTTAAACCATTTAATTCTTTTAATTCTTGAACAGTTGTTTCAAATTTTTTAGCAATCGAATACAAAGAATCTCCTGATTTTACAACATAAATGTTAGCTCTTGTTAAATAACTATATATTGCCATGGCTACATTGGAAGCTAAAACATCAATATTATTAGATAAAATAAAATTATCTTGATTATTCATAGGATAACCATAACTTACAACAATACTTTCAACCTTAAAATCAGTATTTTTTATAATGTCATAATAATCTAAAGCCGTATTATTGGGGTCACGTAATTGATAAAATTTTAAAACTTCTTGTCCAGCATCTTCAATTCCTTGACTTATTTCATTAGCAAGAGTATCAGCATTTCTAAGAGCATAAACAATTTCTGCTCCACTTTCTAACCCTTCACTTAAAATATTAGTTAAAACGATAACTTCGGAATCTGAATCAGATAAGTATTCTTCAATTATTTCTAATCTCTCGTCTTCACTTAAGGTAATATCATCAGTCCGAACTAAATAAGCATTAACCCCTAAAGTACGTAATTTATCATATATTTTCTTAGATATTTCTAAATTATATTCTTTTTCAATAATGTTTTCACTTGTTACACCATTTTGAACTCCACCAAGACCAGCATTAATAATTACTTTTTGCATCATCTCACCTTTAAATTTTATGTCTGGAAAAGAAAAAAAGAACTACAAAAAGTAATTCTCATTATTCTTATAGTCCTTCTTCAATATACATGTCAAATAACTCTTTGAAACGATTATAATGTACTACTTCTCTTTGTCTTAACCAAAGAAGTGGTCCAAGAACATCTAAATCTGTTGTTAAATCAATTAAATTTTCATATACTGCACGAGCTTTTTGTTCAGCTGCCATATCTTCCATTAAATCAGCTTTATAATCTCCCGTTGTTGAGATGTAAGTGATTGTAAATGGTACTCCATTAGCATCAGTTGGATATAATGCTTTTTTATGTTCAGCATAATGTCCATCAAGTCCTGCTGCTTTAATTTCTTCTGGAGTTGCATTCTTCATTAATTGATAAATCATTGTAGCTATAATCTCTAAGTGAGCAAGTTCTTCCGTAGCAATATCTGTAAGTAATGCTCTTCCTCTATTATCTGGCATTGTATATCTTTGATTTAAATATCTAAGAGCAGCTGCTAATTCACTTTGACTTCCACCATATTGACTAATCAACATTTTAGCCATTCTTAAATCTTTATTTTTAATATTAATTTTTACAGGGTATTGTAATCTTTTTTGATATGCCCACATACTACATTTCCCATGGCCATTTATCTTGTTCCCATTTAAAAGGAACTTTTGTCATGTCATTACTTGACATTTCAATAGGACCATATCTCCTTTCATAATTTTTAATTAACTCATCTTCCATTTTACGATATTTATTAAACATATCTAATGCTTCTTTATCATTTGGAAAATTGTCTAAATAAAGTCTTAAATCATGTGCTGCAAAAGAAACTTGGCCAATATTTAGTAAAGCTTCTTCAAGTTCATTAGTAACTTTTATTTTTAAAGGCTGATAGTTTTTATAACCTTTATATAAGTTTTTAAACATATTCCCTCTTGTATAACCATCATAAGGACTATATAGAGATAGTTTATTATTAGAACTTGATTCATTAAAATTATTTAAACCAATTGGATTATTATCATTTATATTAAGCATATTATTACCTTTAAAATTCGTAAAATAATCAATTTCATCAAACATATTGTAATTCATGTTTCCTCCTATCAATATAATTTATTAAAAATAAAAAAATAGTTATATTACAAATAACTATTTATTCTAAAATTTTTAACTTTAAAATATCATTAGTTTTTATGATTTCAATATTATTTTTCCTTGAAAAAAAATTTTTTTATTGTATAATTCATATATGAGAGAAGGTTATTTATGATAAATTGTATATATATTAATAATTTATTTAAAAGTACATATAATAGAGTTGGAAAATTAAAAAATATTGATTTTCCATACAACTTATGGTATAGTATTACTACAAGTTGTAATTGACTGCATTGTGAAGAGAAATCAATGGACATATTAGTCAGTCAAATTATAACATCAAGGATAGCATTGTGAAGAGAAATCGATGGACATATTAGACTATCTGTTGTTAAATGAGAACTCTATTATAGGGTTCTCTTTTATTTAGGAGGTATAAGTTGGAATTAAAAGACGGAATGATTTATTACATTAATTTTAAAGGAAATTTAGGAAGAGAGATTAATAAAATACACTTAGGAATTATATATACATTACCTGGAATTGATGATGTTGTTTTTTGTGTACCTTTAACAAGTCCAAAATTAAAACACTTTAAAAGTCAAACTGATTTTGAAAATAGAAATTACACAAGAGTTAAACATTTTAGTTGGCAATATCTAAAACAAACTGATTCAATTGCATTATTAGACCAAATAAGAATTATATCTATAAATAGATTATTAAATTCTTATGAAAATCAAGATAAAAAGCCAATATTACTTGACGAGGCAACACAAAAATTATTAAAAGAAAAAATTATTAAATACATAAATTTAATTTTATATAAAAAATAAAGGACTTTGTGCTAAAACACGAAATCCCAAACTTTTAAACTATTAACTATTTATTCTAAAATTTCTAACTTTAAAATATCATTAGTTTTTATGATTTCAATATTATTTTTCCTTGAAAAAAAATTTTTTTACTGTATAATTCATATATGAGAGAAGCATTTATGCAATTTTATTTTAACAAAAATTTAATGATAATAGTATATATTTAAATACTAAAACTACGATTATATTATTTTTTAACAGACCATATTTTATTTAGTTACTACTAAACATGAACATTTAAAGAAAGGAGAAAAAAGTTACTTTAACATTTAATCATAAAAGAGATGTTGACAAATCACTACAAATAGTAGTATTATTATTTTGTAAGTGATCTTCGGTATCCTGTGTGGACCGAGGACTTTTTAGTTATATGAAAGATTTCAAAACAATAGATGAACAAATAGATTTATTAAAATCACGAAATATTATATTTGAAGATGAAGAAAATGCTAAAAAAATATTATTAAATAATAATTATTACAATATTATAAACGGATATAAAGATTTATTTTTAGATAATCAAAATTTAACTAATTATAAAATGGGAACTAAATTTGAAGAAATTTACTCTCTTTTTGAATTTGACCGGCAATTAAGAAATATATTTTTAGAATATATTTTAAAAATAGAAAATTTAATGCGTGCTTTAATTGCTTATTATTTTTCAAAAGAATTTGGTAATAATAATTATTTAAAATTAGATAATTTTGAGATTTTTGAAAACAATCCAAATGTAAATATTAATACTAAGCAAAAAAATATAAAACATATTCAAATTTTATTAGGAAATATAAATAAAAACATAGCTAATAATATAGATAACAAATACATAAATCATTATATAATTAAATATGGTTTTATTCCTTTATGGGTATTGGTAAACATATTATCTTTTGGTGATATATGTAATTTATATAGACTTATGAAGCAGAAGCAAAGAGTTGAAATAGCCAAAGAATTTAATATTGGAGAACAAAATTTAACTAGCTTATTAAATATTTTATGTAAAACTAGAAATCTCTGTGCTCATGATGAAAGATTATATAATTATGAATATCCAGCTTTTACAGGTATAGCTGATACAAGATATCATACATCATTAAATTTACCTATTACTAATGGAAGATATAATATAGGTAAAAATGACTTATTTGCAGTAGTTATTGCTTTGAAATTATTATTATCAACTGAAGATTACCACAAATTTCATAGCAAATTATTTAGTAGAATAATGAGTATACAATCAAAATTGAAAACTATTTCATTAAATGATGTTTTAATTGCCATGAATTTTCCAAATAATTGGCATGATATATTAAAAATGTCCTAAGTCCGCACGGGATACTTAGGATCATTAAATATTATGAACAAATTAAAAAAAATAATATTAAAATTTGCTAAAAATATATAATAATGATATAATCTTATTGAAATTTAGCCTTAATTGGCATGATTTTTTTGATTTAGAGCTTATAATAATTATTATTTAGCTCATGATAAAAAAATTAATCACTTTGATTAATTTTTTATTTTATAAAATATCCAATATAAATTATAAATTAAATTCAATTTGTCATAACAAATTTTTAAATATTAATTAAAACTATTAACTATTTATTCTAAAATTTCTAACTTTAAAATATCATCAATTTTTATGATTTCATTATTCATAGTAATTACATGGTTATTAACAATTCCTGCTATTTGACATTCAATTTCTTTATTTTCTAATGTAATTTTAACTTTAGTATTAAATATATAACTGTCTTGATTAACTAATTCTTTTATTTTATCTTTAACCGTTAAATTTTTTTTAAGTTCTTTTTTATAAGAATCTTTTTTTAAATTAATATCTTTCTTAGTAACTTTATCTTTTAAACTATCAAAAACTTCCTTATTATTTTTTACTTTTTTTAATTCTTGATTTTTATAAATCTTAGGTAATTTATTCAAAATATCACTCCTAATAAATAATATGTTATAAGAATATATTTATTAATTAAATCCATAATAATAATATGAAAACAAATAAATTTACTTTTAATATTTTAATATCTATCTTTATATTTGCTTTAATTAGTATTATTTCTATTTATACTACTATTCCTTTTTTAAATATAGGAGCTAAAAATTTATATTTAAAGCAATTGCTTTTTTACTTAATTGGACTTATTGCTACTATTTTTATTACTTACAAAGGCTTTAATTTAATTAAAAAACATCATTTTTTAATATATATAGGTATTAATGTTTTACTATTATTTCTTTTACTATACGGAATAGAAATAAATGGTAGTAAATGTTGGATTTTTATTGGTTCTTTTAGTTTTCAACCAAGTGAATTAATGAAAATTAGCTTAGTTATTACTTTATCAGTTGTAATTTCAAAATTCAAAGAAACTTCACATACAATGAAAGAAGAATTTTTTTTATTACTAAAATTAGGAATTATAACTTTAATTCCTTGTATATTAACATTTTTAGAACCTGATACTGGGGTTGTTATCATTTATTTATTAACACTTATAACTTTAATTATCTTTTCTGGAATTAATAAAAAATGGTATATTATTGCTTTTTTAATTTTAATTTTTTTAATAGTAACAGGAATTATTTTATATCTTACCAACAAAGATTTTCTTTTAAATATAATTCCTAGTAGTCTTTTCTACCGATTAGATAGAATTATCAATTGGAAAAGTTCAAGTGGTTATCAATTAGAGCAAAGTTTAATCGCTATTTCCTCTGGTGGCTTATGGGGTTTTGGTTTTAATCAAAATCCAGTTTATTTTCCTGAACCTCAGACCGATTTTATATTTGCAACTTATGCAGCCAACTTTGGTTTTTTAGGAGCAGTGTTTTTATTAATTACAATAATATTTTTTAATACTTCTATTTTAAGACTAAGTCTTAAAAAAATTTCTTTATGTGATAAATACATAATTCTAGGAATATTTATTATTTTATTTTATGGACAACTTCAAAATATCAGTATGACTTTAGGTCTTTTGCCAATAACCGGTATTCCTCTTCCCTTTATTAGCTATGGTGGTTCTAGCTTAATATCATATATGGCAATCATTGGTATTATCTTAAATATTAATAAAAATATTGGAAAATATCGAAATTAAAAACTTTAAAAGTTTATTTACTTTTAAAGTTAGAATCAGCTTCTTCAAATTTATTATTGTTGTTAATTATTACTTCTTCTCCATCTTTAATTTTACTTCTTTTAGGAAAATGAGTTTCTTCACGAATGGCATTGATATTTTTTAAATTTAGAAGCATATCTTGAATAGTACTTTCTTCATAATGATAACAATTTTTATAAACTTCCCCTACTGCTTCTATAATTTTAGTACCTGAAATCGGTTTATTAACATGATTTACAATAAAAGAACCAATATCATAAAGTAAATCACTTATATCAAGAGGCCAAGTTATAGAATTTAAAAAGGGATATTTTTTATTTAAAGTTTCCATAAACTCTGGAGCCAAATTATCTAAATACATTCCCGTTAAGCCTCGAACAATATTTTTCATATTTTCAGAATCTTTAGCAGTTTTAGCCAACTTATCTAAAAAGAAATTAATTTTTTCATAAAATTCTTCAATACTATGAACTGCTAATAATTCTTCATAACTATAATTAGTTAACCAATTATATCTATATGATGTAATTATCTCATCTTCAGTTAAAGCTAAATGATTATAATAATCTCCTGAAAAGTCGTTATCCCAAGTTGGGTCAGTAATATAAAAACCATCAATTCCATATTTCTTATCAACCAGTCTTACATAACATCTTGAATGATAATCTCTGGTTGTTACTTTAGTTATTCCTTCAATTTTTTCTTTACCTATATTTGCAAGGTCATAAGATGTATCAACAGTAACTGAAAAGATAGAACTATTTATTCCTAATTTGGTAAGTAAATCTTTAAAGAAAGTTGTAAAACCACGACAAACAATATATTCATTTTCAAGTATTCTATACAAATTTCTTGCATCTTCTTTATTATCACTTTCACGATATTTTTTATATTTTTTAACAATATTATAAGCAACAATATATCTTTCAAATGGAGACATGTGTTTAGCTTCTAAAATCATATTATAAAGTTTCTTTTCTAATCTTAAGTAATCATTTATAGCTATTTCATCAAAATCATAATAAACATATAAATTAGGATAATTTAAATGATTTTGAAGTAAAAATTTATTAAAACTTTCTTTATCTTTTAGATTGATAACAACTTTATTTTTTAAATTTAAACTTGCCATCATATCAATAATTTTTTTAACCCAATCATTAGAACAATTTAATTTAACTACTGCTTTAGGATTAAGATAAATTAAATTTTTTAATTGCATATCATCTAAATTATCATTTAAAGTTATTTCCTCATTCCTAATTAAATCTTGAAATCTATTATAACCTAATAAAAATCTCTTAGAATTATATTCAATCAAAGAATCAAAGTTATCATTTAAACTTTCACATACAGCATTAGTATTTACTTTTTCAATTTGAGAATTTTTAAATTTTTGATAATCTACTTCTGTTAAAACATATGGTTCAGTAGTATATGGAGTTAAAGAAACAGTTTTTAAATTTTTATTTTTAACTAAAGCATCAATTGTGCTATCACTTATTAACTCTTTATTATTTATAATGATACTAGTATTAGAGCAATTAATTAAATATTCTTCTAATATACTATCAATTTCCTCTTTATTATCTTGATAATATTTAGGATTAATATATAAAATATTATCATGTACTGTAAAGGGATTTTGATAATCTGTTTTCATTAAAACAAACTCTTTAGTATCGTCTTTTTTATAATAATTAGGAAAATCTAAAGAAATATTTGCAATTTGAATTTTTAAAATCTCTTTTTTCAAATCGTCTTTAGTAAAAACTTGATAGTCTTTATCTTTAAAAAGTTTTATTTCATACTGTTCCATCTTATCACCAGTTTAATAATATCAAAAAAAGAAGTTAAAAGCAATATCACTTTCCCTTCTATTTTTATTTTGTTAATTTTTAATTTATTATCTTAATTTTTATTATTCGTCAAATAAACTAAGTGAAACTTTTTCTTTTTCTTTATTTATATCTATAACATAAACATCAATTATATCTCCAACATTTAAAATATCACTTGGATGTTTAATATAATCTTTTGACATTTTTGAAATATGAACAAGTCCATCATTATGAAGGCCAATGTCAACAAAAGCTCCAAAATCTATAACATTACGAACTGTACCTTGTAATTTATCATGTAATTTTAAATTATCAATTGTTAAAATATCACTTCTTAAAATAGGTTTAGGCATAACATCTCGAGGGTCACGATTAGGTTTTTCTAAAGATTTTAAAATATCAGAATAAGTATATTTATCTATTTTTAAAGTTGCTGGTTGCTCTTTAATTTGTTCTAACTTCTTTACTAAATCTTGTGTTCCTATATCTTCTGGTTTAGCTTTGACTAAATCAAGTAATTTAGTTGCAGCTTCATAATTTTCTGGATGAATATCAGTTTTATCTAAAGGATTATCACCATCTTGAATTCTTAAAAAACCAATAGCTTGCTCATATATTTTATCAGTCATGCCTTTAATATTTTTTAACTCTTCACGATTTTTAATCTTTCCAACTTTTTCTTTATAAAGAATAATATTTTTTATAATATTCTTTTTTAACCCTGAAACATAATTTAAAATAGCTGGAGAAGCATTATTGATATTAACACCAACTTGATTTACAACTTTTGAAACAGTAAAATCAAGTGAAGATTCAAGTTCTTTTTCAGGAACATCATGTTGATATAAACCAACTCCAATACTTTTAGGGTCAATTTTAACAAGTTCTGATAAACTATCTTGCAGTCTTCTAGCTAAGCTTATTGCACTTCGCTTTTCAACTGTTAAATCAGGAAACTCTTCAATTCCTAATTTACTAGCTGAATAAACACTAGCTCCAGCTTCATTTACAATTATATATTGAATATTTTTCTTTAATTTTTTTAATAAATTAGCTACAAATTCTTCATTCTCTCGACTAGCTGTACCATTTCCAATTGCAATTATTGAAACATTATATTTGTTAATTAAATCTGTAATTATTTTTTCACTTTCCAAGATTTTATTATGAGGTGGAGCTGGATAAATAACTGTAACTTCTAATAAACTTCCAACATTATTAACAACTGCTACTTTTGTTCCAGTTCGATAACCTGGGTCAAGAGCTAAAACTATTTTATCTTTAATAGGTGGAGTTAATAAAAGATTTTCTAAATTTTGACTAAAATTAGCAATTGCTCTTTTATTAGCAGCTTCAGTAATACTAGCTCGAATTTCTCTTTCAATTGATGGAAAAAGTAATCGGTCTAAACTATCTTTAATTGCTTTTTTTACAATTTCACAACTAGAACTATTAACATCTTTTATTAGTTTTTTTTCCAAATAAAGAATAATATCTTCTTTAGAAAAATCAAAACTAACAGTTATAACTTTTTCTTTTTCAGCTCGATTAATAGCTAAAACTCGATGTGGTTTAATATATTTAATTTGTTCACTATAATCATAATACATTTCATAAACTTTTGAAGTATCATTATGATTTTTCTTAACTTTTGTTTTAATAATTCCATTTTTTTCAATATAATTTCTTATATACTTACGAAATTTAGCATTATCACTAATATTTTCTGCAATTATAAAACTAGCCCCTTCAATAGCATCATGAGGTGTTTTAATATTTTCATTTAAGTATTTCTTTGCTTCTTGATTTATATCTTTATTAAATTCCATTATTGTTTTAGCTAATGGCTCTAATCCATTTTTAATTGCCTCGCTAGCTTTTGTTTTTTTCTTTTCTTTAAAAGGTAAATATAAATCTTCTACTTCAATTAATTTATGACAATTTAAAATTTGTTGTTGTAACTCATCTGTCATTAAACCTTTTTCCGAAATTAATCTAATAACATCTTGTTTTCTATTATATAAATTCTCCTCATATTTATAAGTTGTTTCAATATTCCTAATAGCTTCTTCATCCAAAGCCCCAGTTACTTCTTTTCGATATCTTGCTATAAAAGGAATTGTATTTCCATCAGCCAATAATTTTACTACCGTTTCAACTTGTTTTTTTGTAATATTTAAATCTTTACTTAAAGATTCGATTATTTCAGCATTTATATTCATTATTTTCTCCTTAATCTGTTTTAAATTAAAAGCAAGCCTTGACATTAAGGCTTACTAATTTAGACTTCACTTGAAAAGCCAGTTATTGAACCTATAAAATCACTTGTTAATAATTTACCAACTAACTTTTGAACTATTGTATTATAATCATTTTCTGTTAATTCATTGGCCTCTTTTACATTAGTAAACGTTGGCATTTCAATTTCTTCAGAATTTAAAGTAGTATTACCATTATAATTAATTTGAATATTTTCTTCATCAATTTTTAAATTAGCTAAAAAATTTGTTTTCTTAGTATCTGAAGAAGTTTTTATATCACCATCAACATCTAAATCAATTTTATCTTCACTATTTTGAATTTTTAAAGCTACTCTTAAATCTTCATTTTCTACTTCTCTTATTGAAAAATTAAAGTTAACTTTACCTTGATTATAATTTAATTCTACCCCATCAACTAATAATTTAAAAGTAATTGAACTTACAATCTTTTCATCTTTTATTTCTTCATAAGTAATTTGATTATCAATTATTTCAAGTGTTCCCTCTGATTCATTATATTTAATATTATATTTATCAATATCTTCATCTTTAGAAATTTTTAAAGTATCATTATCTGATGTTTTAGTAAAACTATAAATTTCTTTATTAAAACGATTAATTATTACTTCAATTTTAGCTGGTGTAAATAAGTTATTAAAATCTTCAATTTCAATATTTTCTTTTAAATTTTCATTTTTCTCATAAAGTTGTTTAAATTTTTTTACAACTTTTTCTTGATTAGAATCTGTTATTTCATATGTAAATTTAATTTTTGTAAATCCTAAATTTTGACTTTTAACTTTAGATTCTTTTAAAGCTTCTTTATAACATTCAATTAAAGGACTAAGATTTTTATACAAATCGATAATTGAGATTCCTTCTATTTCATCTTCTTTTTCTAAAGTACCTAACTTAATAGTCTTATCATATAAATCTTTTAATTCAAGATATAAAGAATTATCAGTTAAGTACATTGAACTAGTTAAAAAATCTTCATTTTTCTCAAGTAAATTTAAGTTTAAAATCATATCTTTATTTTTAGCTTTTAAATCTACATCCATCTTATAATTATTTAAAAATTTTAAATCTTCACTTTCTGTTTTAAATTCTAAAACTCCTTTTTCGTTTAAAGTTTTATCACTTTTACTAGTTTTTATATCTTTAAATTTTTCATAAAAAGAATTTGAATAACTAGTTATTTCATCACTTATATAATCTAAATAATTTTTAGGATTAGGTCTTAAAAAGAATAAATAAAACCCTAGTCCAAATATTAAAAAGATTAAAAGAATAATTAAAATTATAATTCCTATTTTTTTACCTTTGTTATTTTCAATAAATTCATTTTCCATTATCATACCTCTTAATTTTATTACCTAATTAATCATATCATTTATTAAAATAATTTTCAACCAGAAATAAAAAGTATATTAAAAGAACACATAAATTTTAAAAACTTATGTGACCTTTTTTTAAATCAAAATTAACCTAGTTCCATTTATAATTTTAGCATCTTTAAGATTTAAATCCATATTGTAAAATTCACAAGTATCACTATTCATTAAAGCATGATTGGAACTAATTGGATAAGCTCCTTCAGTAAGTTCTGAGATTGCTTTAACTAAATTTAAAATAATATTACCAACTTTTTTATTTACAGGAATAAATAAGTTATATTTAATATCTAATTCTGGAACATATACTTCTACTAAAACTTTATGATTCATATTATAACTCCTCTACACTATTTTCAATTTTCGTGTTTTCTTCTTTCAAAGCTGCTTCATCAAAAGTTAATAATTTAATTAAAGCATGACGACCATTTACAACTACATAACCAAAATCGTTTTTAATTGCTGTTTGAAGTTGACGGTCACTACTTTTAAGCAACTTAATTGTAAATTGATTAGCTATTCCTTCACCTATCCAAATAGCATTATCTTGATTACTTACTTGCTTAAACCATGGTTCAAATTCAACCTTTTTAAAGCCATCAATTGCATCTACAACTACAAAATTAATAATAGGTAACTTACTAGCTTTATTAAATAAATTTGTCATTAATTGATTAATATCAATAGTTAATTTACTCTTAAAGTTTGTAAAATCATATATTACAAATAACATTGGTTGATATTTAGATTGAATACTTGCATCAAAACCACTTGCTTCATATTCAGAATATATCTTATCAACATTTTCCGTAACGCTATTTAAAACTTCATCAAAACGACTATTATATTTAGTAATATTTAAATAATTCTCTGAAATAGCACTACCAGAATCAAATAAATACGTTTTAAATTTTGTAATACTATTAAACTCATTTAATAACTCTTTAACAAAAGATTTAGTATTTTCAATATCAGAAGCTGTAATTTTATTAAAGAAAGATTTTTTAAAGTCATATAAACAAACTTCAAGATTTTCTTTATACATACCAATTGGAATATTACTTAAATTATCTAATTTATTTTCAAATAATTTCATATTAACCTTATCTGGTAAAACTGGAATTGGAATAGCTTTAGTTGTATATTTTTCATTAAGTTCAAGAGATAATTTCTTAAAGAATTCACTACTTTCTTCTTTACGAGATGGATGAGCAATTTGGAATTCATAGATACCTTCTCCAATTTTTATTAAACCACGTCCAACTGCTTTTGATGGAACAAGTTGAGTTCTTCCAAGTAATGAGTAATAATCACTCTTATCATTTAATTCAAGTGCTAAAACAAGTTTAAAGTTTTGACTTAATTTATAACGAATAGAACTTGTACCATTACCAGTTAACATAAAGTAAATTCCAAATCTTGGACATTCTCTTGTATATTTTGATAATAGTTCTACATAATCAGGATACATTTCATTAAATGAATCAAAACCATTTATCATAATAATTATAGAAGGAATTTCTTTTTTAGTTGATTTACGATATTCAGTAATACTACCAGCATAATTTAAGAATAAACGTTTTCTTTCTTCAAGATATGTATTAATTAATTTAAATAAATTTTCAAGTTTTTCTTTATCATTAGCTAAGATTACATCTCCAACATGTGGTAAATTACGTAAATTTGTCATAGTTTCACTAGCAAAATCTAAAATATAGAAATTAACTTCTGTTGGTTTATAAGTTGTTGCACAAGAATATACAACTGTTGTTAATACTAATTCTTTACCACTACCTGATATACCATAAACTAAAGTGTTACCAGACTCACTTATAGGTAAAGTAAGAATATGTTGTTGTTGATTTACTGGGTCATCAAATTCACCAATAACAGGGTTAATTAATAAATCAGGTTTATAATTGTATTTATTTTTAAGTGCATCTAACTTGATAAAATCAGGTATACGATTTAACCATAATTGATTAACCATAATATTTTCTTTATAAGCAATGTTATCTAAATATTTAACAATATTAGTTATTTCTTCACCTTGACTTTTGATATTTTTCTTAATTGCATTATCTACTGTTTTATAAACGGCACCATAATTATTGATAAAGTCCATTGATGTATCAATTTTTTTAATTCTGAAATCACTAGGATAATATGGAGCCCCAGCCCAAGCACTCTGTCCAAAGTAAAAATATTCATTGAAACCAACTTGTAAGAAGAAACTACCAATGTTAGTAATACTAGCTGCATCATCACGTTTTAACATATCCATTGAATCACTTCTATCTTGAACCTTTAAACAAACCTTGAAACGTGAGTTACTCCAAATCTGGTCATTTACAATACCACTAGGTTTCTGAGTTGCAAGAATTAAGTGAACACCTAAACTACGTCCAATTCTTGCAATTGACATTAATTCGTCCATAAACTCTGGTTGTTGCATTTTAAGTTCAGCAAACTCATCACTTATAATTATTAAATGACTCATTGGTTCATCTACTAAACCATTACGATATAATTTTTGATATTTATAAATATCAATTGTTGATTCATTTAATTTATCACGAGCTTCATTAAATACTTTTTGACGACGACGAAGTTCACTATTTAAACTTGATAAAGCTCTAGTAATTTCAGCTTGGTCTAAGTTTGTAATAGTACCAGCAATATGTGGAAGTTTAACACCAGTATCTTTATTTTCAAAAGCTCCCGCAAGACCTCCACCTTTATAATCAATCAAAACAAAACTTACTTCATTTGGATGATAATTAACTGCCATAGATAAAATATAAGTTATAATAAATTCCGATTTACCTGAACCTGTCATACCAGCAATTAAACCATGTGGTCCATGAACCTTTTCATGAACATCTAAGGTTAATAAATCTCCTGTTTCACTTATTCCAACTGGAGCTTGTAAACTTGTAATTGGGTTAGAATCTCTCCAACGATTTAAAACATTTAATTGTTCAACACGTCCAACATTATACATTTCCAAGAACGTATAAGTAGTAGGAAGTAAAAATCTTCCTTTTTGAAATTCAATTGGTACATTTGCAACTTTAGTTGTTAGAAGTCCCATATTTAAAGAATTAAAATCAGCTTTAAATTCTTGTTTAATTCCTGTTGTTAAATTTGGTTCTAACATTAAACTCTTATCTTGATTTACATCAATAAATACTTTTGCTTCATCAGGAAGTCTTCTTAAACTTCTATCAATTGCAACTACTGAAAAACCATAATTATTTTCTTCATGTAAAATTTTACTTAAAATTTCAACATTTCGCATATTTTTATAATTATCAGTTATAATTACATAATATGGTAAATAATTTCGAAAGTTTGGGTTTGAAACTACATTAGTTCTTTCTTTATCAGAATATTTACGATTCATAAATTCGTCTAATAGATAAATAGATATTTGATTTATTTCGTCTTTACAAGTACCAAAAAATCTAAATGTTTTTTGATTATTCCATACAAATGGAGTTAATTTCAAATATTCAAAATAACCCATATTTTCTTCAGTTGTTAAAACAACGATTTTTAATTCTTCGTAACTATGATATGTAATCATTTGTAAAATTAAAGTTTCTAAAAATTGATAACCTAATTTTATTTCAGCTGTAATTGCCATAATATTCTTTTCAGTTAAATTAACACTTACAGGGACATTTTCTAGTTTCTTTTCGCTTCCAGCTACTTCATATAATAATTTTTTTAAATTATCATCAACCAATGTAAAACGTTCTTTTTCATATTCTACTTCAACTTTAGCATCAATATTACCCATACCAACACGTAAAGTCAAGAAATCGTCATGACTAAGTTTTCTCTCCCAAAGATTGTTTTGTTTGTTCATGATTATTTCAAAACATTTCTCATTAGTTTGATTGTTTTCAACTAAAATAAATTTTTGTTCTTCTAATTTATCTTTAATATCTTTTTCACGTTCATGGACATATTCAGTATATTTAGTTTGACGAAGTTTCTCTTTTTTCTTATTATGATTTTTTTGCCAAATTCTAGTTATTAAAGGAACAATAAAGGATGCAATTAAAGTAACTAAAGTTATTATTACCATTGGTAAAACATCTTTTAGGCTTGCCCCTTCTTGTAATCTTGAAATAACTGAATACAAACTCATACTACTAGTAGCTGCCATTGTCATAGAAGAAGCTAAAGTTAAGAAAAATGGTGTTGATTCAGGGTCTTGATTTTCAGGAGGAGAATCAATATGAAATTTCTCGTCAACAATATTTCTTTTAAACCTTGGTGTTCTAAAGAAATAATCTTCCTCATCATAAATATCTAATTCTTCATCTATTTCACTTTTTCTACTAGCTCCACCTAAACTAATTGGTTTTAATTTAGCAGAATTTATACTAACAGCATTTAATGGGTTATTGATAATCATATAATTACCAAGTACTACAATACGAAGTCCTAAAATAAAGATAACATCACCATTATAAAGACGTTCTTTTTTAACACTACGATTATTTAAATATATTAAATATGTATCATTTAATACCTCGATATACCAAGCATTATCATAATAGATACGAACTCCAAAAGCTCCTAAAAAAGGGTTTCTATAAATAATATCAGAATTATTAGTTCCTATTTGAATACTAGCATCAACAACATTAAATAACATAGTTTTATCATAGGTTGGTAAACAATATAAAATATATTTATAATCGCTCTTACGATATAGAATTTCACAACAAAAATAATCTTCAAGATTAACACTGCCAACAGAAACATTATTAACTATAATTGCAGTATCTTGAGTATTAGTAAGTAACCATTTACCATTTTTTTCTTTGATTGTAATTAAATCAACTTGGTTTCCATTATTGTCTATATCAACAATTTGGAAATCACCATAAATGGTATTAGGTAAAGTTGTTGTAATTATTCTCTCTTTCTTAAGAACTAATATCTTCATAGTATTCCCTCTATTCTATATAAAATTATAACAAAAAATATATAGTATAGCAATTAATTTGTTTAAATTTTTCTTTTTTTTACATGATTTTTTTAATTAAAAATACATGAACTAAATTATCTTAATTCATGTATTATCTATTTTCTTTTATTTTTTATTTTTTCTTATTTATTCTCTTCATTACCTTAATTAACTTGCTAACTTTACTGTGTATGGGTCATCCATTGTTCCATTTCCATTTTTAACTAATACATCTGATTTTAAATTGATTACTGCACGGAGACCTTCAACACCTTGAGTATAATAACCTCCTGCATAACCTTTATTAATTATATAGATATATGAATAATTAAATGGTGCCCAGTCTCCCCATGGACTCATAGTCCAAAATTCCTTATCAGGAGATGGAAGTAAATAATTATTTGCTCTCATATCTCCAGGATTACTATTATAAACTGAACCAGCATAAACGGTCTCGTCAGCTGTTATTAAACCAATAGGTTTTTCTAATTTTTGATTTCCTTTACCACTACTTCCTTTAGCACTAAATAAGTCATGCTCTACATCTGGACATACTAAACTGGCTGTTTTATTACTATATATTCTATTATAAGCACCATAACGATGCATTACTCCTGGAGAAAAACCATCACCTTCGCTTAAAGTCCTATCAGCACAAAAAGTAGAATTATTACTTACATAATTTGATACATTATTTCCAGCTTCACTCTTTTTTAAAAATGTATTTGTATACCAATTCTCAAGTAAAATTTTAGCATTACTACTAGCTGTATCTTCTCTCGTTCCTTCATATGATGTAGAAAAATAACCAATATAAAAACCTCTAAGCGTGACATTATCAATTATATTTTTTATTTCAATTACATAATCACAAGTATCGTTTTCATTTGTTTTATTACAGGTATATTTATAACCCTCATTTAACTTTTCACCTAACGATTCATACTTACTTTGAATTTTATCTTCACCTAATGTAAGTGTTCTTTCATTGTCATTTTGAACATATGTTTTGGAAAACCATATATCACTCGTACCAAATTGAAATGTAGTTTCTTGACTTCTGACCGGAACTTTAGAGAAACTTTCTCCATACATATATCCAGCATAAGCAACATCTTCTACTCTCAAATTGAATTTTTCACTTTTTCCAGTTACAGAAACTTGGTCCCAATCAGTAGAATTAGCTTTTGTTCCATTATAAATTAATCTTATGGAACCATCGCCATTTATTCTTACTATCTTCCAATAGAAACCTCCAAATTTTACATTGTTATTCTTAACATCTCCTCTATAAAAGTAGGTATCTCCATCATTATCTACTGTCTTATACATTCCATTTTCATTTGCTTGCTCACTTGTTTGACTTAAAGTTACTTCTCCTTTATCTCCTATTGCTTTCTTTGCTTCATTTACATTACTAGCACTCATTTGTTCTGTTATTAACAAGCAGTCTGATAGATTATTATATCCTTTTTTAATACATGTACTTGTTATCTCGTCTATATGTATTTTCTTTAACATCTCAAATGTTTCTTTATCGTTCTTTGTTACTTTAATATTTATATCTGTATCTATCTTAGAATATGAATTACTTGTTGGAAATACTTTTATACTTATTACTTTATTTTCATT
>CANQYO010000017.1 GCA_947628095.1 uncultured Bacilli bacterium
GTACCTTAAACTCTTGTATTTACTTACCAAAATAGCCATTTCATCTATTTTTGGGTTTAACCGATACCTCCATGTCCTGCATCAACAACAATACGATAACCATTTCCTTTATTATTCATTTTTTTCACCCTACTTTAGTCTATGTATTTACCTAAAGTAGGTTACAATTGTTTTATATTTATTATGATATCTATGATTTCTAATTTTTTAATCTTTTTTAGTTTTAATTTTAAAATAGTAAATTAAAAAACCTATACCAACTATAAAACTAAAAGACATAATACCAAGAGTAAAATAAATAACATAATTAATCATCTTTTCTGTTTTACCATATTTTTCAACCATTATTGTATAGTCTTGTTCTTCTCCATTTTCTGCTGTAACTTTTACAATAACTTTGCTTTGACCAACTTTTAAATCATCATTTCCTATAATTTCAACCTTAGCACTTTCATCTTCTAATTTATAATCTAAATCTAATTTATTTTTATTATTAGATAAATAAACTGTTGTTGTTTTTAAATAATCGAATTTTATTTCTTTTCCTTCAACCATTATTCGTATATTATTATTATCACTTAATACTTTTTCTCTAATAATATTTAATTTATAATTTTTTACATTACCATTTTCAGCTATAACCTTTATATCTTTAATATTATTTCCAATAGTTAATTGACTATTTTTTTCATATTCAATAGTAGCTTTAGAATCATTAGCAACAATATAAATATTAACTTTTTCATTTTTAGTTGAGTAAACCATATTGTCAGATATATCTATTTTTTTATTGTCAACAGTTACTTCTTTTAACGTAACATCACTACTCTTTTGAGGTTCTTGAGGTACATAACTTGAATTTCCTGATGAACTATTATTAGAATTATTATTATACCCACTAGTTCCAGATGAACTACTACCATGACTAGAACCACTTGAACATCCACCATGATGTGAACAACATCCTCTATGACAATCACCACAACTTGGACTTATCGTTCCATCATTACATAAAATATTTGCCTTTACAATAATAGGCATAAATGTCATTTGAATAAAAAAAATAAAAATTAAAATCTTAAAAAATCTTTTCATATACCACCTATATACAACTATAGTATATCATTACTTACTAAAATAAACTATATTATTTTAATTTTTAGTTATAAAATTTATAAATAATACTTAAATCTATTATTATAACTTCATATTATATTTATTATAATTAACCTCCTTAAAAAATCTCATAATAAGTTCCTGAATTATAAGCATCAACTAACTTTAAATAAAAATCTAAATTATCTCTTGTTATATTACACAAAAAATTATAGTTTTCCTTTGTCACATAACCTAATTTATTCATGCATTGATAAAATTTTCTTATACTTTCAACCATTTCTTTTAGATAATCTTTAGTTACATCTTCTTTTTCAATAAACCAACCAATTAAAAAAGGATTAACACTAATTATTCCATCTTCCATCTTAACTACATCATAATAATTAAGATACTTATTAATATATAAATCAACATTCTTTAAATGTGTTTTTATTGCTTCTTTTGATAACCCTTCTTCTTTTAATAAATTTTCAAACTCTTTTAAATATTTTTCATTTCTCTTCTTATTTTCTAAAACTCTAGAATTATCTTCCATTTTATCCCCTCTTAACTTTTTAATATAAAACTAATTTTACTCTCATTTAAAATATTCGTCAATTAATAACAAAATTTAATGAGCAAAATTTTAATTATTGAACTTTATTCTAAAAAAGTTTATACTATCCTTGGTGATACATATGTTTGTTACACATACTCTTGCTCCGTTTTATAAAAAAGATTCTAAAGTATTAATTCTAGGAAGTATGCCATCTATTAAATCACGAGAACTTGGCTTTTACTACGCCCATCCCCGCAATAGATTTTGGTGGGTTCTAGAAAAAGTTTACAATGAAAAAATTGGCAATGACACTCAAAGTAAAATAGATTTTTTAACCAAACATCATATAGCCCTATTTGACGTAATCAAAAGTTGTGATATAAATTCTTCTGATGATACTTCAATTAAAAATGTTACTCTTAACAATCTAACTCCTATTTTAAAAAATTCTAATATAAAAGTAATCATGACAACTGGAAATAAAGCCTATACTTTATATAAAAAATATTTAGAAAAAGAAACGAATATTAAAGCTATTCCCTTACCTAGTACTTCTCCTGCTAATAACAAAAAAGACATCTTAGAACTACTAGAAAAAAAATATAAAATAATCAAAACTTATACTGATAACTAAAAAACATATAATCAAATACGTTTTTAATAGCATTAAAATTATATGTTTTTTCTTTTAAAATAAATTATCTAACATCTTTTCAATAACTTCTCTTTTAATTTTTCCTCCAGCTGCTTTATCACTACCTCGACCATCAAAATATTTAGCAATATCATTAGCTCTTAAATCATTATTAATTGTCCTAAAAGAAATCGTATTGTAATCAACTGAAACAATAGCAATAAAAGAAGCATCAACACCTATATCTCTTAAATAATCAGCAATATCATTTCGAAAATCATAAGGAGCTAAAGCAATAACCAATTTAACCCCCTTAAATTCTCGATAATAAAGATTATCAACAGCATATTTAATTTTATCTGAAACTATTTTTTCATGACTTGCAATAAGCATTTTTTCATACTTATTAAATTTAAATTTTATCTTTTTCTCTTTTAATTTTTTATACATCATATCAATATAAGTATCAGCATCTAGTGCTAAAAAAAGATAAGTTAAATCTCTAGGCATTGTATCGTTATAAATTGTCTTCCATTCCCAAGTATCATATTTTCTTACAAGTTCTTTAAATTCAAACCAAAGTTTATTATTTTTATCTAAATACGTATTCTCAACTAAATAATCATAAAATAAACTAGTTCCTGAACAAAGTCCTTTAATATCTTTAATTTTAACAGTTAAAAAATTATACTTTTCTTTAACATCTTCAAGAGTAAATCGATGATGGTCAAAAATAAATACTTTATTTTTAAGTCTCTTTAAAGAAGCAATTTTCTTAGCAAAATTATTACTAAGAGTTAAATCAGTTATATAAACAAAATCATAATCATAAATACTTTTATCTTCTAAATATTTCAAAAATTCAGTTTCTAAAGTTTTTGATTCACATAAAACATAAGTAACATTATCAAAAGCAAGTTTAGAAAAAATAATACTTCCCATTCCATCAATATCACTTCTATGAGAAAATATCAAAACTTTCAATTTAACTTCTTGCTCCTCCATCAACACTTAATAATTCTCCTGTTATATAACTTGCTAAATCACTTGCTAAAAATAAAAAGGCATTAGCTATATCTTCAGGTTTTCCAGTTCTTCCAAGTGGTATTGTTTTAATAAGAGGTTCAATCATTTCTTTAGGTAAATTTTTAACCATATCAGTTTCAATAATACCAGGTAAAACAGCATTAACTCTAATACCATAAGGAGCTAATTCTCTTGCTAATGATTTAGTAATTCCATTAACAGCAAACTTACTAGCTGGATACATAACTCCACTTGGTTGACCATAAATACTTACCATAGAACTTGTATTAATAATAACACCTTTAGTTTCTTTTAAATAAGGAAGGATAGCTTTACTAGTTACAAAAACAGATTTAATATTTAAATCACTAATTTTTTCATACTCACTATCAGTATAATCTTCTAACTTAGTTTTAGAAGAAATACCAGCATTGTTTACTAAAATATCAATTTTTCCCCATTCTTTTTTTACTTCTTGAAATACTTTTTCCACTTCTTCTATTTTACTTAAATTTGGATAATAACCTAATACTTCATAATCTTTATTTATTTTTTTTAATTTTTCTACTGCTTCATTTACAGTTTCTAAACGTGAACCAAGGATACAAACTCGAGCTTTATTTTCTAAAAATTTAGTTGCTATTGAAAACCCTATTCCTCTAGTTCCTCCTGTAATAATTGCAACTTTTCCTTCTAACATATTTCCTCCTAACTAATTATATAAAGAGATTAACTCTGCTTTTTACTCTTCTTCTTTTCTTTTATTTCATTATTATTTAATTTTCTTTTTGAATTACTATCACCTATCATTTTTTTATATAAACTAAACATCTTAATTAAACAAAAGACAATTCCTAAAGAGCATAAAACAATTATTACAATTTTAATAGGACTAAGACTTTCTTTATAAATTTCTTTATTTATATTCAAACAATCTTTAGTATCTAAATTACTTTCAATTCTATAAACTAAATCACAGTATTCGTCATTTTTCAAATAACTCTCTATGGCTTTATCTAATTTTTTAGTATTAAAATCAAAAAAATAATTTGAACCTATTACTATAATTGGATATTTATCTTTTTTAAATTTTAATATTTCTCTAACATCAGAATAAATTTTTTTCTTTTCTCGAACATTAATTTCTGTCAAAATTATTCTTTCATTCTCTTTATTTTTTTCTTTAAAATATTCTTTTATCTCTTGACACTCTTTACATTCAATATCTGAAAATAAATAAACATTTAAATCTCTAGAACTTGATGTTAGTACTACTGCATTACAAGTTAATGGAAACATAACTATAAAAAAAGATATTATTATTAATGTAATTTTTTTCATAAATCATCCTCAGTTTCTAATTTCATTATAATAAAATTAGATTTTTTTTTCAACCAATTTTTATATTTATGTATATAAAAAGTCCCCTAAAAAGGGGACTAAATTATATTATTCTGCTTTTTCTTCGAAATTAATAGTATAAGTTGAACTCATACCTTCTGGTAATTCATAACCTTCAGCAAATTTAATATCAAATGTAACTGATTTACCAATTAATTGTTCATGTGTAACACTAGTCAAATCTGTACCAGGAACAAGCTCTTCACATATTGCATTAGCAAGTTCCATAATTACAGTAGGGTTAGTATAATTATTCTTATCAATTGAATATCCTTTTAAACTTACACTTTCAACACCTTTTATATTGAAAAATGCACTAATTGCAGTATTTAAACCTGTATTATTAAGTTTAGAAAGAACATAAGTAATAATTGATTGATTAGTTATATTTTTATCAATTTTAACATTAATATTTTGACCATCAAGTGTAACATCATAAATTTTTACATTTTCAACTGCTGCATTAACAGAAGTATCATAACTATTTTTTATTACTTCCCATTTAGCCTTTAAATTAAGGTCTTTAGTTACCTTTGTTACTTTTTCTGTACTTAAACTACCATCAGCTAAAACTTCATACCAACCCATGAATTTATAACCTGCTAATGAAGGGTCTTTATCTTCAGTAATAACTGTTCCACCATTAACAGTTTCTTTAGATTTACCTGAAACAGAACCACCATTACCATCATAATTAACTGTATATTTTTGAATTTCAAAATGTAACTTAAACCATTCAATTTCAGCATTAGTTAAATCATCTTCATAATAACTTGTATTATTATCAATTGTAACTTCAACAGTAATTTCTTTATTATTAAATCCTGTAATACTTGTTGAAACTTTCTTTAATAACGTATCTACTTTATATTCTATATTCTCAAGTGTATCTCCACTTAAAAGTATAGCTTCATTACCATTATAGCTAAGTTTTACTTGTGTAACTCTATTATCTTTTAATATTGCGTCAATAGCATTAATTAGGTTAGTATTCTTAGTGATAATATAATAAGGTTGATTAACATCAAGAATTGTATATTTTACTTGTTTGTTCTCACTATCATATGCAGAAATTATATCATTACGTCCACTAACTTCAAAATTCTTAGCATAAACTTCTATTTCGGCATTAGTAACTTTTTCTAGTTTATCACCTGTAAATACAACTTTATAATTTGCTTTAGAAGTGGTATTATCAGTATTTACATAACCATCTACTAAAGTTACTTTAACATCAAATTCTTTTCCAATCATTTCATTTAATGGTGTATTCATATCAAATGAACCTACGATTGTTTGCATATTTGTTATAAACCAAGCATAAACACCATTGTCTTCTTTAGTAAATTCTTTTGATAGAGAACCATAACTTAATTTTACAGATTTAACTGTTTTGTTATTTAATATATCTCCGATTGCTACAAATACATTAGAACCAGATACTTCATTTAATTTTGTTTTTGAATTAACTACTTCAACATCAATTTGTGAGCCATCAGTTTCATTAAATTTTGGTTTAAAAAATGTTTGAGTTATTTTGTCAAGTTCAGTTTGAACCATTTCATTGACACTCTCTTTACTAATAAATGAAACTTCATATACTTCTTCAGATTCACTATTTTGAGATACTGCTGTATCTGTTGTTCTAACTATAACAGTAAATGTTTTTCCAATTAAATCTCTAGTTGTTGGTCTTGCATTTTTGCCAAAAATTTCTTGTTTGTTATCATTAAAACATTTTGTAAAGTTAGTATCTTTATTTTTATCTGTTGAACTATATGTACATACAAAATTATTGTATTTAATTTCAACTTCAGCTACTTTTTTACTATCTTTTACAATTTCTTTAAGTGCTGTAAGCCAATCATTTAATTCATCACCCTCAAGGTAATAATTAGTTCCAGCTTCATTTACAATTTCATGTCCATTCATTGTTGCTTTAAACGCTTTTCTAGTAGCATTATTTATTTTATCTGTTGCTGCTTGCATTAATGCATCAGTATCAACAACTTCTTTTACTATATCATAATCAATGTATTTAACATCCATTGTTTTAGTATCACTTATTAAAGTGCTTAAATCAGTTGTTCCTAATTTATTAGGTTGAATTACCCAATTTTCGCCTTCTTTTTTAACATAGTTAATTGTCATAGCATCATAGATTGGGTCCCCTTTTATATCTCCAGTTGCTTTTGTTGATAATTTCTTTGCACTTAGCATGAAATCTTGAATTGATAATCTTGAGCCATCTTCACGTCCATAAGCACTTGTGAATACATAATTACCAATAACGTAATACCAAGTAGCTCCTTTAGCTTCAACAGCTTCATTTAATTCTTGATAATTCATTGTTTTTGCCATTGTTGGTATTAAACCTACAAAAAATGCAAGAACAAATATTATTATTTTATTAATATTCTTACTCATATTGACCTCCTTTTTTAGCATTTCTTAATTTCTTCATAAGTTACAGTTGCTATATAATTACCTGTACTTGTTTGAATAGATACACTCTTAATTTCTCTATTGATTGCTTCAGTTACAATAGAATAACTTCTTGGTGTTGCTTCAACTCCATTATAAATAAATTTATTATAATCAGTTGTTTTAGTTCCATCTTTATATACTTTAAATGTATATCTTTGAGGTGCCATACCATCAACTTCAATACACTCAGGTATCATTACTATACTATAAACTGGCTTAACAGAATTGATTGTAATTTCTTTTGTTGCAATTTTTCCATTTGTGGTTTTAACTTGAACAACTACTTTTCCACTTGCCTTAGCTGTTAAATTTCCATTTTGGTCAATAGTTGCTTTATCACTACCACTTACAATAGACCAAGTTACACTCTTATCTGTTGCATTACTTGGAGTAACATTAGCTGTTAAGTGAAGTTGTGAACCAACGTCCACTGAATTACCTCCAGTTATTGTAACACCATCTGCTAGAACTTCTGTTGGTTTAGCAGGTGTACTTGGTTTTGTATTGGAACTTTCACCACTATTTCCACTTGGTTTTGTGCTACTGCTTGTATTTCCAGTTGGCTTTTTACTAGTTCCTGTATTATTTGTTTTAGGTACTTCTTGATTATTTGTAGAAGGTTGCTCTTCTTGTTTTTGATTTACTGTTACAGTAACTTTTTCTTCATATTTTCCATCTTCTGATTTAACAGTAATTACAACAGTACCTGATTTTAAAGCTGTTAATTTTCCATTACTATCAACTTTGACTATACTTTCATCACTTGATATAAATACCAAATCATTTATAGTTAAATCTTCTGGGTATGATAATACTTCAATTTCTTCTTGACCATTTTCTAATAAATTTATATTAGTACTTGCAAGAACTAATCTATTATCACCATCTACCCATTTTGCAACAAGGGTTATGTCTTCTTTTATTTTTGTGTCAAAGTCAAATAATTCGTCGTAGTAGTACCAACCAGCAAATGTATAACCATCTTTCTTTGGGTTAGCTGGTTTTTCAATACTTTCGTTCTCTTTTACTGTAATTGAACTTACTTCTGTTCCACCATTCGAATCAAAAGAAACTGTAAATTCTTTAGTACAACCTTTTAAACATAAAAGAACAATAACTACAATAGCAATAATACCTAAAATTATTCCTACTATTATTTTACTTTTGTTTGTATCTTCCATTTTATACTCCTCCCTATAATTTTTTGTAATTTTTCTAAATTACAAACTTTAATTAATAAACATTTTGTTTCTCAGTTTCAGCCTATAACAACCACACTCCCGATAAACTATCAAGGAACATATTATTACATGATAAATTTAATTAAAGAGTTGTCATGAATTGGACCAAATTTTCAATAGAATCTTTTTTTAATTCATAGGAAGGATGAACATACAATTTAAGAGTAATTTCTATTGAAGAATGACCAAGTATTTCACTTAAAGTTTTAATGTCCATTTTAGATTCAATTGACCTAGTTGCAAAAGTATGTCTTAAAGTATGAAAGTGAATATGCCTAATATTGTTTTTTTTTAAAATTCTTTCATAAAATGATTCAAATTGTCTTGGGTCATATAATTTTTCACTATTTGATAATATATAATTATTGTTTTCACCTTTAAATTTTTTTAATATTTCTATTAAAAAATCAGGAATTGGAATTATTCTTTTTGAAGTATCACTTTTAGGAGTACTAGCAATTAAAATTGTTTTGGCTTTTATTTCTTTATCATTATTTTTTATTCTTTCGATTGTTCTTTTTACTTCTAGTGATTTAGTTTCAAAATGAATATCGTCCCATTTTAAACCACATACTTCACCAATTCTTAGTCCTGTATACAAACAAAGTAATAAACAAGCTTTTCTAATATTAATATTTTCTTTTAAATGATTTTCTAAAATATTTTGTTCTTCTCTTGATAAAATATGAATTGTTTTAGGCTTATTTTTAATTTTGATTTTTTCTAAATTCATATAACTACACATTTTTTTCTTATGAGCATATTCAAAACTAGATTTAACAATATAAAATAAAGTTTTTTGAGTGGAAATAGCCGTATTTTTATTAATTAAATTAGAAAAGAAGTTCTCAATATTTTGATTAGTAATTTTCTTTATGAAAGTATTACCTAAGTCATTATTAAAAAAGCTGTTTATTAAATTTTCATATTTTTGATATGATTGTATTTTGATATTGTTTTTAGAATTCAACCACATTCCTAATACCTCTTTATATTTGTATCTTTTAAATATAAAAAATTTCATTATTTCACCTCCAAATTTTATATTTTAACTATTTTTTTAAAATTTTATTATATTTTGTATTGATTTTTAAAATGATGTGAGATATTATAAATAAAAACGTCATGGAATAATATGTTCTATGACTATAAAAAATTAAAATTCGTTTCTCTAAAAAAGAAATGAGTTTTTTTATTATTAAAATAAATAGTTTATATAAGTAATTTAATTAGAAGTACATCTATTAAATTTTTTTAAAATATATTATAATTAAATAAAGAGGTGCTTATGAAAATAAAAAAATGTGTCATTACAATTGGAGGACTTGGAACAAGATTTTTACCTATAACTAAAAGTGTAACAAAAGAAATGTTACCTATTGTTGATGTTCCAGCTATCTTTTTACAAGTAAAAGAAGCTTACTTAAGTGGTATAAAAGAAATAATATTTGTAGTTTCTAAAAAAAATATTAACTTGCTAAAAAATTTCTTTAAAATTGACAATGAACTCTTAAAAAGTTTAAAAAATAAACCTGAAAAATTAGCTTTATTAAAAGAAGTAGACGAAATTGTAAAAAATATGAAATTTACTTATGTCATGCAAACTATTAAAGGAACCTATGGTGCTTTATATTCAGCCAAAGCATATCTAAAAAATGAAACATTTGCTGTAATGTATGGTGACGATATAAGTGTTGATTCAATTCCTAGTTTAAAAAAATTAATTTTAGAGCATGAAAAAACTAATGCCTTAATCATGTCAGCAAGAAAAGAATCAGAACTTCCTAAATATGGAATTGTCAAATACAAAAAAGATAATATTTTAGATGAAATCGTATATAAAAATAATACACCACCAAGTCATGATGTTATAAGCGGTCGTTTTATTTTAACTTCTGATATTTTTAAAGTTAAAAATTTATTAAAAGAACATGATGGTGAATTACAATTACCATATGCTATAACTTTGTTAAAGAAAGAAATTCGAATTGTTCTTGATAATAGTTTACACTTTGATATAGGTAGCAAAATTGGTTTTTTAAAAGCTAACATCTATTTTGGACTTAAAAATCCTAACATGAATAAAGAACTTAAAGATTTTATAAATCAAATAACTAAAGATTAAAAAAATATTATTGTAGTTTAAATTAAAAACTCAATAATATTTTATTTTTGATTAACTGGGTTAGAAAAATTTAAACCAATATCAGAAGCCGATACTTCAATTGATTTTTCATTATAAATAGGACTATACAAAGTTATTTCATAACCCTTTTCAGTTTTTTGATAAGAAAGATAATAATCTTGATATAAATCAAGTATTGTATCAATACTTAACCCATCTGAAATATTAATTTTTGTTTCTTCAAATTGCACTGGTACTATAAAAACAATTGAATCATTCTCTTCACCATTAAAAAAATGTTTATATGATTTTACTTTTATACTTCTAGACATTAAAGGTAAAAAATTTTTATCAATTCCTAAATGTTCCATAATTTCAACAGTTGCAAGAGTAGGTTCATAAAAATATAAAACATTCATATTATTATAAATACTTTGATTAAATTTAGCTTCATAATATTTTCTTAATGTTCCTTTAATTCTTTTTTTTAAAGTTTTCATTTCATCATTATCTAAAGGCGTATTTTTATTTTCTTTAAATTTACTTTGGTATTCCTCAATATCACTTAATAGTCCATAAGCTAATTCTTCATCTGGTATAATTTCTACCAATTTATCAATTAAAATATGATAATCAGGATTAGCATGATAACTTCTTAAAGTATCAGTATCAAATAGTTCTAACATAATATATCCAAATTCATATAACCAAGTATAACCTTCGTCATAAGATAAACCACTCTGTATTTCGTCATTACCAAAATACTCATTATTAATAACAACATTTAAAAACTCATAAAATGGCATTCCAAGATTGTAATTTCGTTCATGAAAAACATGTAAATATTCATGAGTTACTACATTTTCATTTCCTGAATTAAGTGAAGTTGAAGAAAATATTTGAATTTCTTTAGTATCTATATTATGATTACCTGCAACTGTATCAGAATATTCACATTTAGAACTTACATAACTTATAGTCATATCTTTTAAATTTTCATATAAAATATCATTAAAATACGGTAGACAACTTTCAATATATTCTGGACATGATAAAAAAATTCTTTTCTCAGCCTCACCAATTCTTGGGTTATTTTGAATTAAAGAAACAACATCTGAAAAACTATAACTCTTAGTAAATATACTTCGTTTTAAACTTAAAATTTTATCTTCATTTAACTTATAAGTAATTCCTAATGAAATAGATATAAATAAAGTTAATAAAAATACTACTACTTTTTTTAATTTTCCATTAATTTCTATATATCTTTCAATTTCCTCTTTGGTTTCATATGGTTCATCTTTAAAATCACTTTCAATATCAAGATAATCAAAAGGATTTTTTTTAAAACAAAAAGTTTCTTGATTATATTTTTTATTTAAAGCAATAAAATCTGACACTGTTGGCATACTTCCATCTTTCAAATAAAAAAGATGAAATCCATTTACCTTATCAAAGAAATGTTTAAACTCTCTTTTTTTATAACTAATATTTCCTAAGTTAACCAATTTTTTGGTTGGAAATACTTTACTCATTACTTCGTTTATTAAATTTTTTTCTTCTTCTGTTAGCTCGAATGTTATATTTTTCTTTTCTTCTTTAGCAAAAAGAAAATTTTTATCTTGCAAGAAAACAATTAATTTATAACCATTATGTTCAAAGCTTAATAACTTTTTCATATGTATACCTCATAGTAATAGTATCAAAAAAACATAAAAAAGTCCATCAATTTATCAATTTCTAAACGCTTAAATAACAAAAAAATTAGCTATCATTTTAAAATAACTAATTCTTTTTTCTTTCTTCTCTTTCTTTTTTAGAAAAAATACAACCACAATAGTCTTGCCTATATAAATTATATTCATGAGATAAAACAATACTTCTTTTATACCCATCTTTTTTCTTAAAATCAGAATATAAATAATTTATACCATAAGTTGTTTCTAATTCATGTCCGATTTCATTCAATAAATTACTATTTTTTAAAGGACTAATCGTTAAAGTTGTTGTAAAAAAATCAAAATTGTTTTCTTTAGCATATAAACAACTTTTTAAAAGTCTTAGTTTGAAACATTCCTTGCAACGAAGTCCACCTTCTTTTTCATTTTCAAGTCCTTTTATTTTGTCATAATATTCTTTATTATTATATGGAGGAGCTACTACTAAAACTTCATTTTTTGTTTTAAATTTTTTAACAAACTTTTTAAGTTCAGATAATCTATGATTAAATTCTAATTCACTATCAATATTTGGATTATAATAAAAAATGGTAATATCAAAATAATTACTTAAATATTCAATTACATAGCTAGAACATGGAGCACAACAAGCATGAAGCAATAATTTTTTCTTACCATCTAAATTTTTTAAAGTATTTTCTAAAACAACACTATAATTCATATTAAATATCTAAATTATGATAAACATTAGAAACATCATCAATATCTTCAAGTAAATTAATTAAATTCATTACTTTTTCAGTATCTTCATCATTTAAACTTATTCTTGTATCAGGAACATAAGTTACTTCACTTGTTAAAAATTCTTTAATACCATTATTTTCAAAAGTTTCTTTAACGTTTAAAAAATCATCTGGTTCGGTATAAATTAAATAACTATCTTCATTATCAATACAATCAAGAGCCGAAGCATTGATAGCAATCTCCATAATTTCATCAAAATTATCATGAGCTTCTATTTCGATTACACCTTTTCTTTTGAATAAATAACTAACTGAACCATCAGTACCTAAATTTCCCCCATGCTTTGTTAAAGTTGAACGTACAAGCATAGCTGTTCGATTTTTATTATCAGTTAAACAATCAACCATTAAAGCTATACCATGAGTTGCATACCCCTCATATCGTATACTTTCAAAATTAACATCTCCAGCTGCTCCAATTGCTTTATCAATTGCTTTTTGAATATTATCTTTTGGCATATTGTTACTTCTTGCTTTTTCAATAACCATACGAAGTCCTGGATTCATATCTGGGTCTCCATTAGTCCCTTTAGCTGCAACTTGAATTTCTTTTGCTATTTTTTGAAAAATCTTTCCTCTTTCAGCATCTATCAAACCTTTTTTACGATGAATAGTTGCCCATTTTGAATGTCCACTCATAAAATCCTCCTAACTAAAATAATTTAATATAACAGGTCCTAAAATAAGTAACAATAAAAGTGGTATAAAAAATATAACCGAAACAATACTTATTTTAAGAGGTAATTTGGCAATATAAGCTCTTTGTTCTAAAACCAACTTTTCTCTAATATAATCAATTTGATTATATAAAGTATCAATAACATTATTACCAAAAACATTTGATTCACGTATATTTAAAATAATATTATTAACTGTATCACTTGGTATTCTGGTTTTTAAATCATCAAGTGCCTCATCTAAACTTTTTCCTAATTTAACTTCTCTAATTACTTCTCTTATTTCAAGAGCTAAATCTGAATCAATGCTACTACTTGCCATATCTAAAGCACTGATTAAATTTTTACCTGATTCAAGAGATAAAGCTAAAATCTCAAAAAAGTACATTGCATCATAATCTAATTTACGACTTCTTTTTTTAATCTTACTATCAAAATAAAGATTAGGTAATAATGTATAATAGAAATATACTATGATTGGAGCTAAGATATAGCCAAAATCAACTAAATATAATATCACAAAAAATAGGAAAATACTAGATAATATTCTAATATTCATAAAAATATAAGGACTAAAATTAGCATTTATTCCTAATAACTTTATTTTTTTAGAAATTTTAGCAATTGTTTTATCACGATAAATTAAAGAAGATATCTTATCAGTTGTCATAAATTATCACCTATCTTCATCATTTTTCTTACAACAAATATATAACCTATATAAATAACAAGACAAATTAGTATTATTAGATAACCTAAAGTATTAGAAACAAGAGGTAAAAAATAACTACTATCTAATATATAAATAAACAAAACAAATGAAACAGGAATAAATAAAAGTACATAATATAAAAGCTTACTTGAAGCAGTTAAACTTTTTAATTCTTCTTTTAATTTTTTATTATTAAAGAATGTTTTTTCAACACTTTCAAATACTTTGACAATATCTCCACCGGTTGAATTTAATATTGTTAAAGATGTTGTTATATATTTTACATCACTTATTTTAACACGCTTTTCAAAACGTTTAAAAACAACATCTAAGCTAAGTCCATATGTAAGGTCAAGATACATTTTTTTAAATTCAAGTCCTAAAGGAGAATCAAGTTCAGTTGATACAAGTTTAATTGCTTGCATAATACTATGTCCACTTTTAAAAGAATTATTCATAATTGTAATTGCTTTTAATAAATCATTTTCTTGCTCTTTATTAATCATTTTTCTTTCAGAAAATAAGAATAAATCTAAAGTATAAAAACCTATTAAAGCTGTAATTAAAACTGATATTAAAGTAACTTTTTCAAATTTAAGAATACTAATTGTTACTAAGATAATTATAAAGGAAATGGCTAAAAGAATTTTTTTACTAACAAAGTCCATTTTATCTATTTCATTTTTATCTTCTTTGTTTATATACTTTTGATATTTTAAAGAATATTTATTAAATATTTTTAATTTGTACAAAAATTTAGAAAAAGATTTAATAAAATTATCATAAATTGCAAAAAAATCATCAAAAAACTTAGTTTCTTTTTTTACTTTATATACTGAAAACTCATTTAAACGGTCTTCGATTTTTATTCTTCTTCGAAGTAATATCATGAAATAAAAACCAACCGCAACAATATATATAGTAACAAGTTCTAAAGCAAATACAAAGATTAGATTACTATTCATAACCATCACCAAAGATTGTTTCTAACTCTTTAATTCCTTTGCTTCTTATTCTACGAAGATTACTAATTTTTTTATTAACAATTTTAAATTCTCCATCAACTTCACCATTTTCAGTTAAGCCCACTTGCTCAAATTTAAATATTGGTGTTAATTTAATATTATCTGCATTAAATCCTGAAACTTCACTTATTTCAGTTATTTTTCTTCGTCCATCACTAAGTCTAGCTATATTTACAACAATATCAATAGCATTTTCAATATAATCACGAATAGCTGGAATAGGAATTTCAATTCCACCCATTAAAACCATTGTTTCAAGTCTATTTAAAGCATCAACTGGACTATTAGCATGAAGCGTTGTTAAACTACCATCATGTCCTGTATTCATAGCTTGAAGCATATCAAAAGCTTCTCCACCACGAACTTCTCCGACAATAATTCTATCAGGTCTCATACGTAAAGAGTTACGAACTAAATCACGAATTGTAATTTCACTTTTACTATCATAATTATCTACCCTAGTTTCAAGTGAAATAACATGACTTTGTTTTAAGCGAAGCTCTGCTGCATCTTCAATGGTAATAATACGTTCATCATCACCTATAAAACTTGATAAAATATTTAAAATTGTTGTTTTACCTGAACCAGTTCCCCCACATACTAAAACATTAAGTTTCGATTTAACTGCAGCTTCTAAAAAAACAGCCATATCACGAGTTAAAGTACCATTACGAAGTAAATCTTCAATGCAAATTAAATCCTCACGGAACTTACGAATTGTTAAAACTGGTCCTTTTAATGATAAAGGAGGAATAATAGCATTAATACGTGAACCATCCTTAAGTCTAGCATCAACCATTGGTTTAGAACTATCAATTGTTCTACCAAGAGGTTGCACAATTTTTTGAATTGTTCTTAAAATGTGGTCTGAATTAATAAATGATATACTTTCATCTTTAACTAATTTACCATCAATTTCAACATAAACTTCATCTGGTGCATTAACCATAATTTCTGTTACATTTCTATCTTTTAAAAGTTCGGTTATTGGTCCTAAACCATTTATTTCATTATCAATTAAATTAAAAATATGATTACGTTTAAAATTTGGTAAATCTATTCCATTCAAAGATTTATCAATTTCTAAATTAATATAATCATTTAAATTCATATTTTTAGGAATACTATTATCAATTATATTTTGAATAACTTTACTCCTAATTTCTTCTAATAATTTTTTATCTTCAAAAATATTATAGTCACTAGTTGGGACTACTTCTTCTTTTTTAGAGGTATCAACTAAAAATTCACTTGAAAAACTTTTTTTAACTTCTTCTTTTTTCATATAACCTCCAAATTATTCTATATTTTCTAATAAATCACTTGCTACTTTCATTATCTTTTTATATTCTTTTTTATCATGTGGAAAAACACTTGCCACTTTAGTTAAGATTTTACCATCAAGAACATATTTATCAATTGTCTTAACATAAAATTCATGACCAAATTTATAGTTAATATTACGACCTACAAAACTTCTAATATCATATAAAGAAAAATATTTTTCTTCTAATGAATTACTTTCATTAAGTAAAATACGAAAATCTTTAAAACCAATATCAGATACAATATTTACAAAAGTTTTAGTATTAACTAAATCAACTGGGTCATTAGACATAACATTTAAGATTGTATTAGAATTATCATAAATAACAATATTTAAGTCTGTTAATACATGTGATGTATCAATTAAAACTACATCATAGTAATTTTTATACATATTGATTATTTGTTCAATATATTTTAAATTAATACGAGCTGCTTGACGAGGGTCTTTAACACTTTTTAAAACATCAATATTTGAATCATATTTAATAACATAATCACTTAGTTCAGTAAATCTGTTATTAGTAATATCATCAACTAAATTAAAAATTGTTCTTTCTTGTTTTAAATTCAAACTAATAGCTATACTACTAGAATATAAATCTAAATCAAGTATCAAAACTTTTTTGTTTAAATCACTAAAACATCCTGCTAGATTTAAAAGCGTAGTAGTTTTTCCTACCCCACCTTTTCTTGAGGTAATTGTAATAATCTTTCCCATAAAGTGCCTCAACAATCAATAATATCAAAACGAGTTCGATAATCTGTTAACACCTTTTTAGTTTTTTTATCTAATAATATATAATCTTTATATTTCTTTTTTCCTTCAACCATAATAACAGTTACTTCTGTTCCTTTTGAAAGTTTTGTATTAACAGGGTACTTATGGTCAATAAAAACATTATCAAGTCCATTAATTTCACATACATAATAATATAAATCATGAGATTGACTAGCAACAATTTCACTTTCAAAAGCTTCTATACCAGGTTGCATATAATTATTTTTTTCTAATTTTGGAATTAAAAATATTATAATAAATAAAAGAAATAACGCAACAATAAATAAATAGAAAAATTTAAAATTAAGTGTAATAATCATACAAGTTAAAAAGGGTAAAATTAACCCAAAGATATAAAATAGAACAAGAAGTGATAATTTGCTACGAAGTTGCATGTGTAATAATATATCACGTTCTTCTTCTGTTATTTTACGAGTTTTTTTCATAATAATCCCTCTATTCTTTTTCATTAGTAATTGTTTTAGATGTAGTAACACAGGCAGGGTCTCCTAAAATTTTATCAAAACCCGGTGTCATAACTTCTAAACAACTTTTTAAGTTTATTTCAATACCATCTGAAGTATCTTTCTTTGACATTGTAATTTCATATTCTTTATCTTTAACTTCTGAAGTTTCTGAATCAATTTCATTTAGTACTGTTTCTAGGTGATTTTTCATTATCATAAGTCGTGAAACATCAATAAAAGCAAATATTATAAATATTAAAATTGGTAAAACCAAAACAAATTCAACCAATGCTTGACCTTTTTTATTCATAAATCACCATTACTTTCTCTTAATAAGAAAAGAATGTCTAGGCTATATACCTAGTACATATGGATTTTCTTTAGTACCTGCTCCTCTTTCAATAATTACTTTTGAAGATAAAGCAACAACTGGTCTTACTGATAAAGCTGAAGTTACATCAGTATACTCTAATTTTCCTTGGTTATAACTTAAAACACTATTTTGATTATTTACTGCTGGGTTTAAAAGTAGCATTCCTTTAGCATCTTCCTTTGTCATATCAAATACCCAACTTGAATCAACTTTAACTGACATATCAGTATTCCAATCTTTAGTATCATTACTATATGCAATATCACTTGCCGTCATAAGTCCAACTCGACCATTCCAAGTTGCTTTATTATTTGTCCAAATATTGCATTGATTTTTATTTGAATTACTAGAAATATCATTACCACATACAATATTTCCTCTTTCACTTGTATATAATTCTTTAGCACTTGCTAATTCAACATTACCTAAATAATATGTAACCTCATCTGTATATTGTTTTGTTTTAAGTCTTATAATATAACCAGGTGAAGTCTTATTATCACGTTCAGTATTTAAGAAATACATTAACCCAGAAGTTGTCCAATCATTATTTCCTTCAATATCATATTTATTATAATAAACATCACCATTACTATCACGAAGTTCATAAGTTTTATTTGTATCATTTACAGTATATGTACCTGGAACATTACTAATTGTCTCATCACGAACGATTTTAACATATTCTTTAACTTGATTATTTTCAATTTCACTAAATACGCCAATTATTCTCCATAATTCACTATTAAATCTAACATAGTTATTAGCATTTACACCACTATAACGATATTCACGAATATCTTCCTTATCAGTAGATTGTGAACCATCATTTTTTATAGCTACTACTCCACCTGTTCCATTTACTGTTTCTCTAATTACATTAGTAGCATAAGGAACTTCTCCTTTTTGATATAAATCTACTTGAACACTTCCATAATATGTTTTATTTAAAGCTTCATTTCCAGCTTCTTTACTAATCCAAACTTTTAAATATATTGTTTTAGATGCATCTGAAATTAAATTATAACCTGAAAAAATTATACTAGAATTTGAGGTTAAAAGTTCAGGTACTGAATATGTAACACCATTATCAGTACTAATTGCATATTTTATATATTTATTATCTAAAGTTGACTCTTTTTTAGAATTAGCAACTAATTTAACATCAAATTTCATTATTGGAAGTGAACCAGTATTAGTTAAAGTTAATACGGCTGGAGTTGAATTTTTAAGTCCACTTTCATCACTTTCAGGCAATTTATTTTCTAAATTAATAACTGTATTATTAACTGTCATATTTAAATTACCAGTTTTAAAATTAACAACATCATCTGTTTTATCAAAATTTGTTAACAAAGAATAACTAGTTCCTAAGAGCAAAGTTACAACACATAAAACCGAAAAAAGTAATATTTTTCGTTGTTTATTAATGGCACTATCTGTTATACCATCTTTTTTTATTAAGTTAGGTTCTTCCATAATAACCTCCATATTCTATTAAAATTATATATTAAAAATCTAAAAAAAACAAGTATTAATAGAGAAAAAATAAATATATTTAAAAACGACAAATTCAATCTTTTTAATCTTATTTAAGATTACATAATAATTAAATTTTAAAGTATATAAAAAGATGAGAAGTATCTCACCTTTAATAAATCTATTTTCTTTTTCTATTTTTTATTTTATTCTTACCATTCTCTTTCATTGCCTTAATTAACTTGCTAATTTTACCGTATATGGGTCGTCCATTGTTCCATTTCCGTTTTTAACCAATACATCTGATTTTAAATTGATTACTGCACGGAGACCTTCAACACCCCCAGTATATAAACCTCCCGTATAACCTTTATTAATTATATAAATATATGAATAATTATATGGTGCCCAGTCTCCCCATGGACTCATAGTCCAAAATGCAGTATCACCATACGGAAGCAAATAATTATTTGCTCTCATATCTCCAGGATTACTATTGTAAACTGAACCAGCATAAATTGCCTCATCAGCTGTTATTAAACCAATAGGTTTTTCTAATTTTTGATTTCCTTTACCATCACTCCCTTTTGCACTAAATAAATCATGTTCTACATCTGGACATACTAAACTTGCTGTATGCTCATTATATATTCTATCATAAGCACCATAACGATGCATTACTCCTGGAGAAAAACCATCACCTTCGTTTAAAGTCCTATCAGCACAAAAAGTAGCATTATTACTTACATAATTTGACGTATTAATTCCAGCTTCACTCTTTTTTGAAAATGTATTTGTATACCAATTCTCAAGTAAAGTTTTAGCATTACTACTAGCTGTATCTTCTCTCGTTCCTTCATATGATGTAGAAAAATATCCAATATAAAAACCTTTAAGAGAAATATTATCAGTAACACTTTTTATTTC
Source organism: uncultured Bacilli bacterium (assembly GCA_947628095.1). Lineage (GTDB taxonomy): Bacteria > Bacillota_I > Bacilli_A > RF39 > UBA660 > RUG591. The sequence goes on from CANQYO010000017.1 coordinate 20,821, forward strand.
AATTACATAATCACAAGTATCGTTTTCATTGGGTTTATTACATGTATATTTATAACCTTCAGTTAACCTTTCTCCTAATAATTCAAGGGTACTTTGAATTTTATCTTCTCCTAACGTAAATGTTCTTTCACTATCATTTTGAATATATGTCTTAGAAAACCAAATATTATTTGCATTACCTGTAAATAAAGTTTCTTGACTTTTGACTGGAACTTTAGAGAATTTTTCACCATACATATATCCTGCATAGGTTACATCTTCCACTCTCAAGTTAAATAATTCTCTCTTTCCAGTTACAGAAACTTGGTCCCAGTCAGTTGAATTAGTTTTTGTTCCATTATAAATAAGTCTTATTGAACCATCTCCATTTATTCTTATAATTTTCCAATAGAAACCAGCAAATTTTACATTGTTATTTTTTACATCCCCTCTATAAAAGTAGGTATCTCCATCATTATCTACTGTTTTATACATTCCATTTTCATTTGCTTGTTCACTTGTTTGACTTAATGTTACTTCTCCTTTAGCTTTAATTGCTTCTTTAGCTCCATTTACATTTCCTGCACTCATTTGTTCTGTTATTAATAAACAATCTGATAAATTATTATAACCTTTCTTAATACATGTACTTGTTATCTCGTCTATATGTATTTTCTTTAACATCTCATATGTTTCATTATCATTCTTTGTTAGTTTTATATTTATATCTGTATCTATTTTAGAATATGAATTACTTGTTGGAAATACTTTTATATTTATTACTTTATTTTCATTGAAACTATATGTTAAATCTAATGTGTTTTTCTTTTCACTTGAAGAACCATTTTCACTATCAGAATATGTAAACATTAAATCTGAATTACTTGATGTTATTTGTAATTTCATTGTATCAAGTGATGCTAAACTTAAACCTGCTTCATGTGGATTAAGATAATTACTAATTGATACTAAGATATATTCTTCTCCATGTTCATAATATGTATCTTTATTATCAACTGATAATGGTATATTCATTTCGTTTAAATTACCATCTACTTTGACTTTATAACTTGCATAACTATTGTTCCATACATCATTTGTATAATCTACATTTTGATTTCCTATAGTTACTCCTTCGTCTATCCACATACGAAGTGAGTAATCTTTGGTATATGAATTAGTTCCTGCCTCTATCTTCTCTGCCCATATTCTTGTATCTTCAAGAGATTTGTATCTATTGGCATTTACTAACACATCTTCTCCACTAGTTAAATAAACATCTACATCCTCATCTTTTAATCTAGTCTTAGTCTTTTGTTCCTCTCCATATACGATACTTATTCCATAATAGATATCTTTCCTACTTTGGTTCTTTCCAGTTATTGTAAATTCAAAGATATTATCAGATAGTTTCAAAGCATCTTCTTTACTCATTGGTACAGCATCTGTTAAGTTAATTTGATTAGTTTCAGTATAATTCATGTAGATGTCACCAGTTACAAGAACACTATTTTCATTACCATTTAAAGTAAAATTTACAAATGCATATGTTACTCCAAATACTGTTAATAACATTACTACTATTG
>CANQYO010000018.1 GCA_947628095.1 uncultured Bacilli bacterium
TTCAACTAATTCAACTTTTTTCATTATGTTCCTCCTTTATTAGTGAATAACTTTTAAGCACTATATCATGCTTATAAATACAAGTTAACATATATTTTTTTTAAAATCAACACTTTTTACTATTTTTTACTAATTATCTTTTCTGTTTACTGTATTTTTACTTGTTTTTTTACTTTTATTTTCGTTTCTTTTATAATTTTTTGACCCTTTTCCTTTTTGATTAGATGTCTTTGTTTTTTTAGTTACTTTTTTATTTTCACTTGTTTCTTTGAAACTACTTTTTTTAGGATTAGTTGCTTGCTTTTTACGGTCAATCATAACATCTTCAATTGACATATCGGTAGTTGTATATTTATTAACATCAATATTCATGCTATTAATTTCTACAGCTTCAATTTCTTTTTCCTTAAGTATAAAATAAAGTACCGTAATAATTACAATCATAATAATTGAAATAATTATATTACTTAATAATGAATTAATAATAAATATAATATCTTGATTATGTAATGTAATAACTATAAATATTACAGCATTTAAAACTAAAGAACCTAATAAACCTAACACAACTCCATATAACTCTTTACCATTTCTTTTAAAATTATCATAAATGTAAATTAGAGCACAATGTGATGCTAAAAATGAAATAACTGATGCAATTAAATTCAATTCATTAACCTTGAAAACTTGATTTATATGCATTGCTAAATCTGGAATTTGACCTTGAGTTCCTAAGTTAACAGCTAATGTTAGACTAATTGTTGTAAATAATTGTATTAATACACTTACAATTAAAGCTCGGTAAGCTGATTTTTTACCTCCTAAATTAAGTATTAAAAGCGTACATAAAAATGTAAAGGGATAAGTTAAAAAATCACATGAAATTGTTAATTCTAAAAAACTTGTTAATTTTAAACAAAGAAAATTAGACAAAATCAACAATACTGTTAATAAACTTGTAAAAAAAGTTTGTTTAAATTCTCTACTCATATTTCCTCCTATTCTATAGAACTATTATATAATATTGTAATTTCAATGTAAAGATAAAATTAAAATTTATTGCCAAATAAACATTCATTTGATAAAATGGTTATGATAGGAAGTGGTTACGTGGATGCTATAATATTTATTATTTTATTAGTTGTAGTAATTTGTTTTTTTAGAAGTTTATATAATACTGTATTTTTCGTAGCAATTGTTGATATTTTTCTTAGAATTTTAACTTTCATAAAAAATAATACTTTTATCGAAGTTAAACGCTTTTTAAGTAAATATTTTCCTGAAAATATTCCACATATTATTTCTCGCTATGCGAAGGGTGACTTATATCTTGTTTTAGTTTGGATTTATGTTATCCTAATGGCAATCTTCTTGTATTATATAATCAGATATTTCATAAAAAAACGAAAATTTTAAAGAGTTCATATTATAAACTCTTTTTTTATGATATAATAATTTTATGATATTTATAGAAGGAGTATGAAATGGGGTACAAAATTAAAAATCTAGGACATAATATAAAAGATTTTTTTAAATATATGGACAAGAAATATCTTGTTATTTTTGTCGTAATAATTATCGCTGTTTCAATTACCTTAGCAATTGTTTTTAAACCAAGTGAAGAGGAAGAAGATGATGATAGTATCATTGAAACAGCTATCGTTGAAATTTATAATCTAGTTTTATTTGGTCCTGACGAAGTTTCTATTTATGAAGGTGATACTTATCAAGAAATTGGTTATTATGCAACTTTAAATAATAAAATTGTAACTGAAAATGTAGTTGTTAATAATAATCTTGATACAAATAAAATTGGAAGATACACCATTACTTATAGCATTGGTGATATTGTTAAAACCAGAATTGTTAATGTTATAGAAAAGAATAATACTAATATTTCTAATATCAAATTGGAAGTAATTGGTAATACTGAAATTCATTTAACTCTTGGTGATACTTATCATGATGCTGGTTGTCAGGCATTTGATAAAGATAACAATAATATTTCAAGTAAAATTAAAACTACTAACCCTGTTAATACCAATAAAGTTGGAATTTATTATATTACCTATTCTATTACTTTAGATAATGAAACCAAAAATACAAAACGTTTAGTTGTTGTTCACCCAAAAGAAAATACTTCAGGGAATAATCAAGGAAATGGAAGTCAAGGAAATAGTAACCAATCTGGTGGAAGTTATGGAAGTACTAATGAAAATAATGGTATTAAAGTAAATACTTTAAATATTTCAACTAACTATTCTAATACTTATACTAAAAATAATATTACTATTTCAGTTAGTGCTAGTGGAGATAATTTAGCTTATATTAAATTACCAAATGGCAATAAAGTTTATGGAACAACTACTTCTTATGAAGCAACTTCAAATGGTAACTACTACTTCTATGTTTATGATACTAATAATAACTATAATGTTACAACTGCTAGAATAACTACAATTGATAAAACTGCTCCTACTTTAACTTGTAAAGCCAAATTTGATGGAACAAAGACCGAAATATCAGTTAACTCTAAAGATAATTCTGGTATTGATTATTATAATTATGCTAATAAATATAAAAGTGCTCTTTCAACGTTCTCTGTTTCAGAAGAACTTGATTTAAAAAATCTAATAGTAACGGCTTATGATAAAGCCGGTAATTATACATCAGCTAAATGTACTGTTGAAAAATCTAACTCAGCAGTTATTAAACCTGATAGTTCTGAAAATGTCGTAGCTGAAAGTGAAACACCTACTTTAAAAGTTTATATAAGTAAAAAAAGTGGCTATTACATAACAAGAGTTTGGGCTGAAAACCCTTATAAACAACTACATAAATTTGACTCTCCTGAATATGGTAAAAATCTTTACAAACCTAAAAAACTTTTGGAACTTGCTAGAAATAAAAATAATTTATCTAATACCTTATTACTTGGCTTTAATGCTAGTGCCTTTTATTTAAAAGATACTTATGATGCTTCTGAAGTTTCAAAATATCCAAAATATGATAAAACCAGTGTAGGAACCATAGTTATAACTGAAGGAGAAGTTATACGTAATACTTATGATAAAGCTTATAAAACAAGATTCATAGCTGGTGTTGATAAAAATAATAAATTGCGTGTTTTTAAAGATGCTAAAGCTTCATCAACTGCTGATATAAATAAGAAAAAAGAATGGGCAAACGAAGTTATTAATTCTGGTATTAGAAATACTTTTACCCATGCTTCTGTTTTAATTGAAAATGGTAAGAAAAGTAGTGATACGACAAGCATGCCAAGTATAAACACCAAAAAAAATAGACAAGCGATTTGCCAGGTTAATGATAATAATTTTGTATTAATAACAGGTTCTAATTTAAATAGAAATGATTTGCAAAATATTATGTTAGATTTAAAATGTGAAACCGGAACTAACCTAGATGGCGGTGGTTCGATTGCTCTTTTCTTTGAATCACATGGCTCAAATACAATTTCAACAATTATTGGAAATGCTCGTTCTTTAACAGAGGTAGGTTATTTTAGTGAATAATATATAATGGAGAAATTATGAGATATAAGTTTAAACAATTAATACATAATATAAAAGATTTTTTCAAATATATGAACAAAATATACTTAGTTATATTTGGTGTTTTAATTGTTGCCTTAATCTTAACTATTTCTTTATTATCTTTTAAAAATAATAAAGAGGAAAAACCTAATGATACAATTATAAATCAAGATTATAATTTAGTTTTATTTGGTCCAGAAGAAGTTTCTATTTATGAAGGTGATACTTATCAAGAAATTGGTTATTATGCAACTTTAAATAATAAAATTGTTACTTCTTTAGTTAAAGTTGATAACCCTATTAATTCTAATAAACTTGGAGAATATATTGTTACATATTCTATTGATAATATTGCTAAAACTAGAATTGTTAATGTTATAGAAAAAAAGAATTCTGGAGTTTCTGATATTAAACTTGAAGTAATTGGTAATACAGAAGTTCATTTAACTCTTGGTGATACTTATCATGATGCTGGTTGTCAGGCATTTGATAAAGATAACAATAATATTTCAAGTAAAATTAAAACTACTAACCCTGTTAATACCAATAAAGTTGGAATTTATTATATTACCTATTCTATTACTTTAGATAATGAAACCAAAAATACAAAACGTTTAGTTGTTGTTCACCCAAAAGAAAATACTTCAGGGAATAATCAAGGAAATGGAAGTCAAGGAAATAGTAACCAATCTGGTGGAAGTTATGGAAGTACTAATGAAAATAATGGTATTAAAGTAAATACTTTAAATATTTCAACTAACTATTCTAATACTTATACTAAAAATAATATTACTATTTCAGTTAGTGCTAGTGGAGATAATTTAGCTTATATTAAATTACCAAATGGCAATAAAGTTTATGGAACAACTACTTCTTATGAAGCAACTTCAAATGGTAACTACTACTTCTATGTTTATGATACTAATAATAATTATAATGTTACAACTGCTAGAATAACTACAATTGATAAAACTGCTCCTACTCTAACTTGTAATGCTAATTATACAGGTTCTAAAACTACCATCACAGTTAATGCTAAAGATAATTCTGGTATAAATTATTATAATAATGCCAATAAATATACAAGTGCTCTTTCAACTTTCACCGTTAATGAAGTTTTAGATAGAAATAACATTACTGTTACTGCTTATGATATGGCTGGTAACTTTAAAACTGCTAAATGTACTACATCAACTACCAGTGGAACTTTAGAAGTTCATTATATTAATGTTGGTCGAGAAGATGCAATATTTATAAAAAATGGAAATAAAACTATTTTTATAGATGGTGGAACTTATAATAAAAAAGATACAATTGTTCCTTACTTAAAAAAATTAGGTATTACACATATTGACTTATTAATAGGTTCACATCTACATTATAATCACATTCAAGCTCAAGCTGCTATACTCGATAATTTTACAGTCGATAAAATTTATTATCCTCAAGATTTAAATACCTGTTATAGTGATTATTGTGATAAAAATGACCAAAAATATATTTTGGATGCAATAAAAAAATACAATAAAACAATTAATATTATGAAAGTTAATGATTCTATTAATTTAGGAAATATAAATATTTTTTGTATAGGACCTATTAAATTTCAAAAGAAAAGTCAAAATAAATATCGTCAAAACTACAATTCTTCTAACTTTATTTTAACTTTTGGAAATAATAAATTTTTATTTACAGGAGACTATGTTCAATATGATGAAATTTTAAAGAAATTTTCTAAAGAACAATTAGATATTGATGTATTAAAATATCCTCACCATGGTAATGCATCTCTTGGTAAAACTTTTGTTAATACAATAACTCCTAAATATGTTGTTATAACTAATTCTCGAGATGAACTTTCTTCAAGAAGTGAAAAAACTTATTTAAAAAATGTTGGAGCATCTTTCTATTATAGTTATAAAGACGGAAACATTGTTATTACAAGTGATGGTAATAATTTAAATGTTAAAACCAAACAATAAGACTGTAATGAATAAAATTCATTACAGTCCTTTTTATTACTTATTTTTAATTTAAATTTCATCATTTAATAGAAAATCAATTAAATTTAAATGAATTATTCCCTCACGAGATAAATCTACCTTATCTAAAGAAAGAACATATTTTGGATAATTATCTTCTATACATTTAAGTGCTCCAAATTCTCTTTCAATGGTACTTTCATTATTATTCATTTCATAAGTTACTTGAAAATATTTAATGTTTCCATCTTTTTTAGCTAAAAAATCAACTTCCCCATTTTTAGTTTTACCAATATATACTTCATAATTTCTATTTATTAATTCATTATACACAATATTTTCTAAAACAATATAATTTCTAAATTCTGGATTATTATTTTTTATTTGAGCAATTCCTAAATCTGTTACATAATATTTGTTTAATGTTTTTAATACTCCTCTTCCAGCAATATCATATCTATAAACTTTTTTTATTATTAAAGCTTTGCATAAAGCATCAATGTAATTGTATAAAGTTTCATTTGATATATTTTTATTTTCTTTATTTAAATACTTTATAATATTATCTGCTGAAAATTCACGACCAGTAGTTTCAATTAAATATTGCAATATCATATCAAATAAAATAGTATCTTTTAAATTTAATCTTTTAACAACATCTCGTAAAATAATAGAGTCATATACACTATGAAGATAATTCTTTATATCTATCTCATTTGTAAATTCACATCTATTGGGAAGTCCTCCCCATTTAGCATAATTCCAAAAAGTATTCAAATCTTTTCCATCTTTATTGGTTAAAGAGACATATTCTTTGTAGGATAGTGGATTAATATTAAATAAAACATATCTACCTGATAAAACAGATGATAATTCATCTGATAACATTTTACTGTTAGAACCTGTTAAAAAAATACTGATATTTTTTATAGATGCTCTCAACGAATTAACTACTTTTTCAAATTGGTCTACATTTTGAACTTCATCTAAAAATAAATAATATATCTTATTATCTTGAATTTTGTCTTTAACGTATTTATTTAATTTTTTATAATCAAGTAATTCTTCATATTCTATAAATTCAAAATTAATAAATATTATATGATTTTCATTAATTTTTCTTTTTTCTTTTAGTTCATTTATTATTTGACTTAAAATAACTGATTTTCCACATCTTCTAATACCAACTAGTATTTTGATTAAATCCGAATCATAAAAGCCTCTTATTCTAGATAAATAATTTTCCCTTAAAAGCATATATATCACCTCTAATTACATTATATATCTTTTTTACAATTTTGTAAAGTTATTACTCTCTACCGTAATAACTTTTGATTTTTAAAAAATTATTACTCTATTATTATAATAATTTATAATATAATTATTCTTATAAAATAAGTTTCTTGCATTTTTTAGTGCCCTTAAAAAATTTATTTTTCTATTATATCTATTAACTTTAAAGTTAATTTTTCATAATCATATTTCTTAACTAGTTTTTTACAATTTTCACAATAACTTTTATATTCTTTTTCATTCATATTATAAAATTTTATAAGAGCTTCGCAATAATCTTCAATATCAAATTTTTCTAAAGAAACACCACATTTATAATTTTTTATTAAATCATACTTATTTGTAATAGTTGAAATTATAGGTTTTTCACTTGCTAAATAAGTAAATAATTTATTTTGACTTGTTCCATATTTTAAGCAATCATAATAAGCAGCTTGCATTAATATAAGATTTGCTTTTGATAGAATGTAAGGAATATATTTTGAATCAATGAATCCTTTAAATTTTACATTTTTTATTTTTTCTTCTTCACATCTTTTTCTTAAAGAATCTACATATGGACCTTTTCCATAAATTAAGAAAATAATATTATTATACTTTTTTTCTTGAACCATTTTTGCTAAATCAATAATTTGAGTGATATTATAAGCTTGCCTTATAGAACCAGCATAGACAACTTTAAAAGTTTTATTATTCTCTAAATCAGAATCATTTACCTTATATTCTTTTTTATCTTTCGTAAATTTTTCTAAATCTATTCCATTATTAAGGTGGTATATTTTCTTTAAATCAATCTTATTAGCATATTTTTGCTCCTTAATATACTCTATTCCGCCTTCCATTGTAAAGATAATTTTATCAGCTTTAAGATACATATATTTTTCTAATTTATACAAAATTGTAATAATTGGATTATTCTTTCCTAAGATTTTTAAATCAACAATGGTTGCTGGCCATAAATCTCTAATTTCAATTAAAGACTTAGCATGCATTTTTTTAGCAATTTTAAATCCTAATAAAACACTAAGAGGTTGAGGTGAAGAAGAATAAACTACATCATATTTATCTATTTTTTTAACAACTCTACGTCCTCTAATATAAAATTGAAGCATATTGATAACTCTTTTTAATTTACTTTTATATGAACAAGTTTTAACATATATATAATCAACACCATCAATTTGCATTTCTTTAAATAAGTTTTTTTCGTTTTTTTCAATCATATTAACACTTGAATTATGAATAGCACTACTAGCTAGTATCTTAACATCATAACCATTTTTCTTTAAATATTTAGCAAAAAAATGATGTCTATTTAACCCTCCATACATTGGAGGAGTAGCATAATGATTAACTATTAATATTTTTTTCATTTCAAACCTCTTTGCATTTCATATTTATTACGCTTAAACTACATATACCATTCTATCAAAAAAAATTAAATCTGTCCATTATTATACACTTGAAAATCTAAAAACAACCTTTATTTTTATAAAATTAAGATAAATTATAATAGTTAAATTTTTATTTTTTAAAATAAAAAGAATTAGTAAATTACTTAACTAATTCAATTATTACTATTAAAGCTCCATCTCCACGTCTTTCATCTAGCTTTAAAATTCTTGTATATCCACCATTTCTAGTTTCATAACGTTTTGCTAAATCATTAAAAACTTTATTTACACATTCTGTATCATTATGAAGGAAAGCAAGTGCTAATCTTCTTGAAACTAAATCACCTTTTTTACCATAAGTAATCATTTTATCAACGAACTTACGTACTTCTTTAGCTCTTGTTTCAGTAGTTTCTATTCTTTCATTCATGATAACATCTCTAGTTAAATTTGCAAGCATACTTTTTCTATGTTTGTTATCACGACCTAATTTTCTATATGCCATATTTTCCTCCTACTCTTCATCACGTAAACTTAAACCCATATCTTTAATTTTATCTAAAACTTCTTTTAAAGATTTCTTACCTAAGTTACGTATTTTCATAAAGTCACTTTGTTTTTTATCAACTAAGTCTTTAAGTGTTTTTATATTTGCTCTTTTTAAGCAATTAAATGTTCTAACAGAAAAATCTAAATCTTCAATTGGTGTTTCTAATTCTTTAGATTTAGTATCTTCAGTTTTTTCAATCATTAAACCAGTCAAATCTTTAATATTTCCTAAATCAACTAAAACATTGAAATGAACAATTAAAATCTTTGAAGCAAGACTTACAGCTTCTTCTGGTTTGATACTACCATTTGTCCAAACATTTAATATTAATTTATCATAATTTTCATTTTGTCCAACACGAGCACTATCAACTTCATATGATACTCTTTCAATTGGTGAATAAAGTGAATCAATTGCAATTGTACCAACTTTCTTAATATCAAAAAGTTTTTTATTTTCTTCACTTCTTACATATCCTCTACCATTTGAAACAGTCATTTCCATAACTAAATGTGCACCACGACTAAGTGTTGCAATATGTAAATCTGGATTAATAATTTCAAGGTCAGAATCAATAATAAAGTCTGATGCTTTAATTTCTTGCTCATCACTATCACAAGTAACATCAATATGCATCATTCTATTTTCTTCTGAATTATTTCTTACAACAACGCTTTTTAAATTTAAAATAATTGTTGTAACATCTTCGATAACTCCATCAATTGTTTGAAATTCATGTTGAACTCCATCAATTTTAACACTTGATATAGCACTTCCTGGTAAACTTGATAACATAACACGTCTTAAAGCATTACCAATAGTGTTTCCAAATCCTCTTTCAAGTGGTTCTAATTCAAATCTTCCATAAAAATTATTTTCAGTATAATCAGTTACTTTATAAACTGGTTTTTCAAATGGTCTTTCAAAATTTGACATCAATATTCCTCCCTTTTTAACCACGTGGACGTTTTGGTGGACGACATCCATTATGTGGAATTGGTGTTACATCACTAATTGATGTAATCTCAAGTCCTGCTGTTTGAAGTGAACGAATTGCTGTTTCTCTTCCAGGTCCAAGTCCTTTAACCCAAACTTCAACCTTACGCATACCAGCATCAAAAGCTTTCTTTCCAGCTGCTTCTGAAGCAAGTCCAGCTGCAAATGGTGTTGACTTTTTGCTACCTTTAAATCCTAAAGCTCCAGCACTTGCCCAAGCAATTGCATTTCCTTCTTTATCTGACAAAGTAACAATTGTATTATTAAATGTTGCATGAATATGAGCAATTCCTTCAGGCACATTTTTTTTAACTTTTCTTTTTCTTTGTTTATAAGCCATAGTTTAACCTCCTTTTTTAAAATAATACTAAACTATTTTTTCTTATTAGCAACAGTTTTTCCTTTACCTTTACGAGTACGAGCATTTCTATTTGTTCTTTGTCCTCTTACTGGTAAACCTTTTTTATGACGACTTCCTTGATATGAATTAATTTCCATTTTAGTTTTAATGTTCATATTAACTTCACGTCTTAAATCACCTTCAACTAAATGTTTATTAATTTCATCTCTTAAACTGTTTAATTCTTCAGTTGTTAAATCTTTTGCTTTTTTTGTTTCTTCAACATTTGCATTCTTACAAATAGTTTTTGCAAGATTTCTTCCAATACCATATATATAAGTTAAAGAAATAACGATATGTTTATCATTTGGTATATCTACACCCTTAATACGTGCCATATATTACACCTCCTATTATCCTTGTGTTTGTTTGTGTTTTGGGTTTTCACAAATTACCATTACTTTACCTTTACGTTTTATAACTTTGCATTTAGCACAAATTGGTTTTACAGATGGTTTAACTTTCATATATTTTCCCTCCTATTATTTTCTATAGGTTATTCGCCCACGTGTTAAATCATAAGCAGTAAGTTCCACAACGACTGTGTCACCCTCTATGATACGAATGTAGTTCATTCGCATTTTACCAGAAACGTGAGCTTCAATAATATGCTTGTTTGTAAGCTCTACTTTGAATTTATACCCTGGTAAAACTTCAATTACTTTACCTTCTACTTCAATAGTATCTTTCTTAGCCATTTTCTCCTCCTGTTAGTATTTTATAACCGTCTTTTGTTACAACTACAGTATGTTCGTAATGAGCTGAATCACTATAATCAACTGTTTCAATAGTCCAATCATCATCTAATATACAAATTTCTGGACTACCCAAAGTTAACATCGGTTCAATTGCAATTACCATGCCCTCTTTTAAAATAGGACCACTACCCTTATTTCCATAATTAGGAACATCAGGTTCTTCGTGAACATCAGTACCAACGCCATGTCCTACTAATTCTTTTATAACTCCAAGATTATGACTATTTGCATATTCAGAAATTGCATAACCAATATCTCCAATATGATTACCAGGTTTAACTTCAGCAAGACCTTTAAATAAAGATTTTAGAGTATGTTCCATTAAATATTTTCTTTCAGGACTGATTTTACCTACTGCATAAGTCCAAGCTGAATCTCCATGATAACCTTTATAACATGCTCCTATATCAAGTGAAATAATATCACCATTTTTAAGTTTTCTGTTACTTGGAATTCCATGCACAACTTCTTGATTTATACTTGTACAAATTGAGTTAGGGAAGCCATCATAATTCAAAAATGATGGAGTACAGCCTTGACTTTTAATAAAATCATAAGCTAATTTATCTAATTCTTTAGTTGTAATTCCAGCTTTAACAAATGGTTTTAAATAGCAATGTGTTAGATAAACAACATGCCCTGCTTTTTCTAAAAGTTCAATTTCCCTCTCACTTTTAATACTAATCATGAAGTAGAACCTCTATTTCTTTTAGCATTTGTTCTTTATTTTCTCCATTTATATAGAACAAACTACCTTTTTTTTCATAATAATCGATAAGTGGTTTAGTTTTTTCAAGATATGTTTCATAACGATTTTTAAATGATTCTTCGTTATCGTCACTTCTTTTATATAACTCTCCGCCACATTTATCACAGATATTTGAAACTTTAGGAGTATTAACTCCTGTTAAAGTATTATAAACTGCTCCACAGTTTTTACATAAAACTCGTCCAACAATTCTTTTCTTTAATGTTTCATATTCTGTATTCAAAACAACTACGATTCCAAGGTCAAGATTTAATTTTTCAATTATTTCATCATATTTTTTAGCTTGACCTAAAGTTCTTGGAAAACCGTCTAAAATATAACCATTTTTAATATCATTTTCACCTAGTCTTTTTTCTAAAAGTTCAAAAACGATTTCATCAGTTACTAATTCTCCATTTTTTAACATATTAGAAATTTTTACCCCTAGCTCGGTTTCTTCGTGACTAGCACTTCTCAATAAATCACCTGTTGATATATGAGCATAATTATATTTTTCAACAAGCATTTCAGATAATGTACCTTTACCAGCCGCTGGGGCTGCAATCAAAATGATATTTTTCATCTTAAACGGCTCCTTCTCTTTTTATATGTTCTAGTTGCTAAACTTCCTTCTAATTGTTTATAAGTTTCAAGCGCAACACCAACAACAATCAATAACCCTGTTCCTCCAATAGAAATACTACCAGGCAATTTAGTTATAACTGTAAATAAAATTGGAAGTGCTGCTAAAACTATTAATAAAATTGTTCCAACGATAGTTACTCTACCTAAAGATTTACTTATGTATTCTTCAGTTTCATGACCAGGTCTAATTCCTGGAATGTAACCACCATTTTTCTTTAAATTATCTGCAACATCCTCTGGTTTCATTTGAATAAAAGTCCAAAAGTAACCAAAGAAAAATATAAGTGCAATATAAATTATAAAACCAACTGGCTTAGAATAATCTAAATAATTACTTACAAAATTTGTAAATCCTTCATTTTTAACAAAATTAGCAATCGTTGATGGAATAGCTAGTAAACTTGATGCGAAGATTACTGGTAAAACTCCCGCTGTATTTAGCTTAATTGGTAAAAATGATTGTTCAGACCCATATGACCCAGTTGTTTTATTGGCATATTGTAAAGGAATTCTACGTTCACTTTCTTGAACATAAACAACACCAATAATAATTAGGAAATAAAGAATTACAAATACAACAAATTTAATAATTCCAAGTGCTATTGAAGCTCCACTTCCTGTAAAGACAACTAAATCATTAAAAGCTGTTATAAACATTGTTGGAAGTGTTGAAATAATACCTGCCATAATCATTAAAGAAATCCCATTTCCAATTCCTTTTTGAGTTATTTGGTCTCCAAGCCATAAGCAGAATGCTGTTCCAGCTGTTAAAATAACAGCAACATATAAATATTCAAAAGCATTACTACTACCAAGGAAAGCAAAACTAAAGGCATATCCTTCAATAAATGCTAAGATAATTCCTAAATATCTTGTTATTTGATTAACTTTACGTCTTCCAACTGGTCCTTCATTTGAAAGTTCCTTAAAATAAGGAATAACATCTAACATCTGAACAAGTTGAATCATAATTGAAGCCGTAATGTATGGTGAAACACCAAGGGCAAATATAGAAAATCTTTTCAAACTTCCTCCGCCCATTACATTAATAAGCTCTAAAAAACCTAAATTACTAGTAATATTAGTTGTTCCTGGAACACGAACACCTGTTCCAACAATAAATATTAATAGTCCCCCTAATGTAAATAATATTCTTTTTCTAAGGTCAGAATTAGTAGGTGCAAATATTTGCTTCAATGTAGCAAACATTAAATCACCTCGATTTTACTTCCTGACTTTTCAATTTTTAAAGTTGCTGAATTAGAAAATTTATGTGCCTTAATTGTTAGTTTTTTCTCTAATTCACCATCACCTAAAACTTTTACGCCATCTAATTGATTTTTTAAAAGTCCAACTTCTTTTAAAAGTTCTGGTGTAACAACCGTTCCATCTTCAAATCTATTCAAATCAGAAACATTAATTGTTGCATATCTTATTTTAAAATCACTATTTGAAAATCCTCTTTTTGGTAATCTTCTATAAAGTGGTAATTGTCCTCCTTCAAAAGTTGCCTTAATTGAAACACCACTTCTTGCTTTTTGACCTTTTTCACCGCGTCCACTTGTCTTACCAAGTCCTGAACCCATACCACGTCCAACTCTACGTCTTTCGTGACGAGCTCTTGTATTTCTTTCTAATTCATGTAATTTCATTATCCTAAAATCTCACTTTCTTCTTTTCCTCTTAATTTAGCAACTTCTTCAACAGTTTTAATTGATTTTAAAGCATTAATAGTTGCAGTTGCCATATTTAATTTAGTTCTTGAACCAAGTGACTTACTTGAAATATCACGAAGACCAGCAAGTTCCAAAACAGCACGAACAGCACCACCAGCAATAAGTCCTGAACCAGCTTTAGCAGGTTTGATTAAAACACGAGCTGCTCCACTTTTTCCAATTGCTTCATGAGCAATAGTACGATTATCAATTAAAGTGATTTTAATTAAATTTTTATTTGCAGTTTGAATGGCTTTTTTAATAGCATCAGGAACTTCTCCTGCTTTACCAATACCAATTCCAACTGTACCATTTCTATCTCCAACCACTACTGTTGCTGAAAAACGTCTTTGTCTACCACCTTGAGTAACTTTTACAACACTCTTGATTTCAACAACTAATTCTTCTAGCATTTTAGTGTTTTTGGTATCTTTTCTTTGTCTTTGCATACATATCTCCTTAAAATTCTAGTCCATTTTCGCGACATGCATCTGCTAAAGCCTTTACACGTCCGTGGTATAAGTATCCACCTCTATCGAAAACAACTTTCTTAATTCCAGCTTTTTTAGCTTTTTCGGCAATATCTTTTCCGACTAACTTAGCTGCTTCAATATTAAGACCTTTGCCACTCTTTAAAGAACTAGCAGATACAAGAGTAATACCTTCTTCATCATTAATAATTTGAGCGTAAATATTAGTATTTGAACGGAATACACAAAGTCTTGGAATTTCACTTGTACCAACAACTTTAGTTCTTACACGTTCATGTCTTTCTTTACGCACTTCGTTTCTTGATACTTTCTTTATCATAAACTTATCCTCCTATACTAAGCAGCCTTTTTACCTTCTTTACGACGAATATACTCATCTTTATAACGAATACCTTTTCCTTTATAAGGTTCAGGCGCACGCACTTTTCTAATATTAGCAGCAAATTCGCCAACTAATTCTTTAGAAATTCCTGAAACAGAAATTTCTGTATTGCTTAAAACTTCTACTTTTAAACCTGTTGGAATATGCATTTCAACTGGATGAGAATAACCAGCATTTATTACTAGCTCATTACCCTTTAAACTGAAACGATAACCAACACCAATAATTTCTAAATCTTTTTTATAACCTTCAGTTACACCTTTAATCATGTTAGTTATATTAGCATTGCATGTTCCATGTAATGCTTTAGTTGCTTTTAATTCATTCTTTCTTGTTAAAGTTATTTCATTATCGTTTTTTGTAAATTCAATATCACTTGGTAATTCTCTTTCTAATTCTCCAAGTTTACCAGTAACTTTAACAATTCTATCAGTAAGTTCTACACTAACACCTTCAGGAATAACAATCTTTCTATTTCCTATACGGCTCATATATATTCCTTTCTACCAAATGTAGGCTAATACTTCGCCACCTAAATTATTTTTTCTAGCTTCTTTATCAGTCATAAGACCTTTACTAGTTGAAATAATTGCAATACCTAAACCATTTAAAACTTTTGGTATATCCTCACTTTTAGCATATACTCTAAGTCCTGGTTTTGATATTCTCTTAAGCCCAGTAATAACTCTTTCTTTATTTGGTCCATATTTTAATGTTAAAACAATAGTTCCTTGTACATCATCTTTTGATACTTTGTAGTTTTCAATAAAACCTTCATCTTTTAAAATTTTAGCAATTTCACATTTTAACTTTGAAGATGGTATCAAAACTTCTTGATAGCGCATTTGATTAGCATTACGTATTCTAGTAAGCATATCAGCAATTGTATCTGTTACTACCATATTTTAATCCTCCTTTTTACCAGCTTGATTTTTTGACTCCTGGTATTTGTCCTTTATAAGCTAATTCACGAAAACAAATTCTACAAATGCCAAA
The DNA here is from genome assembly GCA_947628095.1 of uncultured Bacilli bacterium. Classification (GTDB taxonomy): domain Bacteria; phylum Bacillota_I; class Bacilli_A; order RF39; family UBA660; genus RUG591. The sequence continues at coordinate 15,905 of CANQYO010000018.1, forward strand.
CTTTTTAATAACAGCATGTGGACGACCACATCTTTCACATCTTGTATATTCACGTACTTTATATTTTTGCTTTCTATTAGCTTTATTTATCATACTTTTCTTAGCCATAATTTCCTCCAATTACTTTCTAAATGGCATGCCAAGTTCATTTAACAAATCATAAGCTTCATCGTTTGATTTAGCAGTTGTTACAAACACAATATCCATTCCACGTACTTTAACAACATCATCATATTCAATTTCTGAGAAAATTAATTGTTCTTTAATTCCTAAAGTATAATTTCCACGTCCATCAAAAGACTTGCTACTAATTCCACGAAAATCTCTTACACGAGGAAGAGCAATACTAATTAATTTATCCATAAAATTATACATATTTTCTCCTCTTAATGTAACTTTACAACCAATTGATTGTCCTTCTCTTACATGAAATCCAGCAATAGATTTTTTGGCTTTAGTTATAACTGGTTTTTGTCCTGTAATAACAGTTAAGTCATTAACAGCTGCATCTAATAATTTAGAATTAGTAGTTGCATCTCCAACACCAATATTAACAACAATTTTCTCTAATTTTGGAACTTCCATGATAGATTTATAATTGTATTTTTCTTTTAAACTTGGAATAACCTCATTCAAGTATTTTTCTTTTAGGCGGTTCATCAAATATTCCTCCTTCTTTTAATCAAACACTTCGTTTGATTTTTTTGAAATTCTTACTTTTTTATTAGTTTTTTCTGCTATAGTAACTCCTACACGAGTAGGCTTCTTAGTTTTTGGGTCTATAAGCATAACGTTTGATGCATCGATTGGTGCTTCAACATCTAAAATTCCTCCACTTTCTTGTCCACGTGGTTTTTGATGCTTATGAACAATATTTACACCTTCAACAATAACACGATTTTCTTTACGTAATACTTTTTTTATAGTTCCTTCTTTTCCTTTATTAGAACCAGCAATTACTATAACTTTATCTCCTGTTTTTAATCTCATACTGCCTCCTATAAGACTTCCTTAGCAAGTGAAACAATTTTCATAAAATCTTTTTCACGAAGTTCTCTTGCTACCGGTCCAAATATACGAGTGCCGACTGGACTTTTATCTTCTCTAATAAGAACACAAGCATTGTCATCAAACTTAATATATGACCCATCATCACGTCTTACACCAGTTTTAGTTCTTACGATAACGGCACGTACAACTTTACTTTTTCCAACAGTTCCGTTTGGAATAGCATTTTTTACTGTTCCAACAACTATATCTCCAATATTTCCAGTCTTAACTTTACTTCCTCCTAAAACACGAATAACTAATAATTCACGTGCTCCAGAGTTATCAGCAACTTTAAGACGACTTTCTTGTTGAATCATAATTCCTCCTTCGCTTTATTATAAAATAACAGCTTCTTCAATAATTTCTTTTAAATAGAAATATTTTGTTTTTGATAATGGTCTAGTTTCAACTATTCTAACTGTATCTCCAACTTTAGCTTTATTACTTTCATCATGGACAGCATATTTTTTAGAATACTTAACTCTTTTACCATATAATGGGTCTTTTTTATAAGTTTCAACCACAACTGTAATAGTTTTATTATTCTTATTACTTACAACTTTTCCAACTAACTCTTTACGTCTTTCCATTATTTAGCCTCCATACTACGTTCTCTTAAAACCGTCTTGCATCTTGCAACATCGTGTCTTAATTCTTTAATTCTTGAAGGTTTTTCTATCATTCCGGTTGCTTGTTGAAAACGTAAATTGAATAATTCTTGTTTTGCATCAACAATCTTTTTATTAATATCTTCAGTGGTCATTTCTCTTATTTCTTTAACCTTCATTATTTATCACCACCATTTTCCATTTCTTTTGTAACAAATTTTGTTTTAATTGGTAATTTATGACTAGCAAGACGTAATGCTTCACGAGCAACACTTTCTTCTACTCCACCAATTTCAAACATAATTTTTCCTTCTTTTACAACAGCAACCCACTTATCAACAGCACCTTTTCCTTTTCCTTGACGAGTACCAAGTGGTTTACTTGTAATTGGCATATGTGGGAAAATATTAATCCAAACATTTCCACCACGTTTCATGTATCTTGTCATAGCAACACGAGCAGCTTCAATTTGGTTTGTTGTAATCCAAGCTCCTTCTTTTGCCATAAGACCATATTCACCAAAACTTAATTTTGTATTTCCTTTAGCTTTTCCTTCATAAGGTAATCTATGAACTCTTCTATACTTAACTCTTGCTGGTATTAAAGCCATATTATTTACCTCCTTTATCTTTAGAAGGAAGAATCTCTCCTTTATAAATCCATACTTTTACACCGATTTTTCCAAAAGTTGTATCAGCTTCACTACAAGCATAATCAATATCAGCTCTAAATGTATGAAGTGGAATTGTTCCTTCTTTGTATCCTTCACTTCTTGCCATGTCAGCTCCACCTAAACGTCCTGAAACACTAGTTTTAATTCCTTTAGCTCCAGCTTTCATAGCATTTTTAATTGCTCGTTTTTGGGCCATTCTAAATGAGGCTCTGTTTGATATTTGCTTTGCGATTGAATCAGCTACTAATTTAGCATTTATATCAGCTTTTTTAACATCAACAATTGAAACTTGAACTGGATGATTAATAACAGCACTCAATTCTTTTTTTAGTTTTTCTATTTCTTCTCCACCTTTACCAATTAATACACCTGGTTTAGCAGAATGAATAGTAACTTCTAGTTTCTTTTTATTTCTTTCAATTTCAACTTTAGCAATACCTTTATCTTTTAAGTTTTTATCAATATATTCACGAAGAAGCATATCTTCTTTTAAATATTTTGAAAAATCCTTTTTAGGAGCATACCATTTAGATTCCCAGTCTTTATTAATACCTATTCTTTGTCCAATTGGACTTACTTTTTGTCCCATAATATCTCCTATCTTTCCTTGACACATATAACTATGTGACTAGTTCTTTTATCTTTACGTCCGATATGACCTCTTGAATCAAACATGATTCTCTTCATAACTGGACCAGCATCAACTCTTGCTTCACAAACATATAATTTAGTTTCATCTAATTTATTATTGTTAACAGCATTAGCTGTTGCACTATTTAATACTTTTAAAATTAACTTTGATGCTTTTGTATTATAATTTACTAATATGGTTTTTGCATCTTTAACATCTTTTCCACGAATTAAATCAATTACTAATCTTGCTTTAATAGGTGAAATACGACATCCTTTTGCAATTGCTTTTGCTTCCATACTTATTCCCTCCTAGTTACTAATTATTTTTGTTTTCGCCATGTCCACCGAACTTACGTGTTAATGAAAATTCTCCTAATTTATGACCTACCATATCTTCAGTTACATAAACTGGGATAAATTCACGTCCGTTATGAACTGCAAAGGTATGTCCTATGAAATCAGGGTAAATAGTAGAACGACGAGACCAAGTTTTAATAACTTCTTTTTTTCCACTTTCATTTAAAGTTTGAACCTTCTTTAATAATCTATCAAAGACATAAGGTCCTTTTTTAAGACTTCTTGCCATATTTACTCTCCTTATTTACCGTTTCTTCTTCTAACGATTAATTTATCGCTAGGTTTCTTTTTACGAGTTTTATAACCAAGGGCTGGTTTACCCCAAGGTGTAACTGGTCCTTTACGACCTACTGGAGCACGTCCTTCACCACCACCATGTGGATGGTCATTAGGGTTCATAACAGAACCACGTACTGTTGGACGAATTCCTAAATGACGAGTTCTTCCTGCTTTTCCTAAATGAACAAGCTCATAATCAGCATTTCCAACTTCACCGATTGTTGCCATACAAGTACCAAGTATCATTCTTTGTTCTCCACTTGATAATCTTACCATGACATATTTTCCTTCACGTCCAAGAATTTGTGCACTACTTCCTGCACTTCTTGCAAGAGCTCCACCTTTCTTAGGACGAAGTTCAATATTATGAATTACAGTACCAACTGGAATATTCATAATTGGTAATGCATTACCTATTTTAATATCAACGTTATCTCCACTTACAATAACGTCATCTACTTTTAAATCTTTTGGTGCAATTATATATCTTTTTTCACCATCTTTATAGTTAATTAAAGCTATATTTGCACTTCTATTTGGGTCGTATTCAATACTTGCAACACGTCCTTCAATATCGAATTTATTTCTTTTGAAATCTATAATACGATATTTTCTTTTTTCTCCACCACCATGGTGTCTTACAGTGATTCTTCCTTGATTATTACGACCACCATTTTTCTTCATTGTAACCGTTAGACTTTTTTCAGGTGTACTTTTAGTAATTTCATCATTTACTAATGTACTCATTTTACGTCTTCCGTTAGTTGTGGGTTTAAAACTTTTAATAGCCATGAATACCCTCCTTCTAGTTTAATTCAATCGTTTGTCCAGGTTTTAATGTAACAATGGCTTTTTTGCATCTGTTACTAAGTCCTGTATAACGACCTACTCTTTTTTTCTTAACCTTCATATTTAAAGTACTTACATTAACAACTTCTACTTTAAATATTTTTTCAACGGCTTCTTTAATTTCTGTTTTAGTAGCCTTTGGTGAAACCTTAAAACTATATTGATTTAAAGTTTCTTTATTTTTACTTTTTTCAGTTATTAAAGGTGCCTTAATAATTTCTAAATATTTTGTATCCATTATTTAAGTGCCTCCTCTATTTCTTTAATAGCATTTTCTTGAATTAATAGATAATCAGCATTAAGAATATCTAAAACATTTAGTTCGTATGGTTCCATAATTAGAACATTTTGTAAATTACGACTAGCTAGAATAACATTTTCTGTTAATTCAGGCATTACAATTAATACTTTAGAATCGTTTATTGCTAATTCTTCTAAAGCGCTAATCATTTCTTTTGTCTTTGGTGTTTTTAGCTCTATATCTTTTACAACAATGATTTCTTTATCTTTATTCTTGTATGATAAAGCTGACTTTAATGCTAATTGTCTTTCTTTACGATTCATTTTAATCTTATAATCACGTGGTACTGGTCCAAGCGCAATTCCTCCACCTCTCCATTGAGGAGCACGGATAGAACCTTGTCTTGCACGTCCTGTACCTTTTTGTCTCCAAGGTTTTCTTCCACCACCAGAAACTTCACTTCTTGTTTTAACTTTGTAAGTTCCTTGACGAAGTCCACATCTACATACATTAATTGCATCTCTTAGGACATTATCGTTTGGAGTGATACCAAAGATTTCTTTATTTAATTTAATATCAGTAACTTTTTCCATTTTTTCCTCCTATATAAGCCCAAGAAAAACTTATTCTTGTGAAGCTTCCTCTTCTTTTACTTCTTCTTTAGTTTCTACTTCTAAAGAAACTTCTTGATTATTAGTTTCTTCACTAGTTGCTTCTTCAGTAGTATTAGTTGTTTCATTTTCTACTTCATAAAACATTAATTCTTCTTGTTTTTTGATTTTATCAGGATTTTTAATTGCTGTTTTTATAACAACAAGTGATTTCTTAGGACCTGGAACGTTTCCTTTAATTAAAATTAAATTATTTTCTAAATCAATTTTAACAACTTCTAGATTTTGAACAGTTGTAAGAACATGTCCCATATGTCCTGGTAATTTCTTTCCTTTTAAAACATGCATTGGTAATAGTGTTCCAAGTGAACCTACTCCACGATGGTATTGACTACCATGTCCCATTGGACCTCTTGTTTGATTATAACGTTTAATAACACCTTGGAATCCCTTTCCTTTAGAAATTCCAGAAACGTCAACCATTTCCCCTTCTTGAAAT